>JBDTTO010000404.1:0-4148 GCA_039930585.1 Gemmatimonadaceae bacterium | reverse complement strand
TTTGCCGTCGAAGTCAAAGATACCTCCGCATTTCGCCTAGCCGCTCCGCACTGCGATCCAACATTTTGGTGCGCTCGTTTTCCTGCATCACAACCTCCAGATACGACGGGGGCCGCCCTGTGCAAAGGAGAGCGGCCCGGACGATGGAAACGACGGTGAACGTCGAGGACGATGTAGTTCGAGTCGGCTTTCGCGATCAAACGAAAAAACCGGCAACTCGTGAAAGTTAGCCGGTTACTCGTAGCGCTTCTACCCTCAATTACGAGTGCCTAGAAGAGTTTCCGACCGCCACCCAAAATGTCGTTGAGTGCTTCCTGGAAATGCGGCGTGGCCTCGGCCAATTCGCGCCCAACCTGCTCCACGTATTCCTCGTAACTTTTTTTGATCTCTTCGCGAAACAGTTGACGCAAAGTGCCGTTTCGAATGCCTTCATCGCGCTTTTGCGGATGATACGCAACCAGGTCCGACACAAGTGCCCGCGCCAGTCGGCGCGCTCGTTGTCCGGGATCGGCCTTGAGGAACGGATTGATGGGTCGTTTTGGCGCATCCGTTGCGCCGCCAACCGCCTGCTGGTTGCCCGACGGCGTCGCTGACGCAGACGTTGCCACGGGAGTTGATGGCGGTGTGGGAATTCTTGTTGCGACCGCTGCGATAACAGCGGCCGTCGGACGCGGCGCAGGTGTCGGGGTTGGCACCGGTTCGCTCGGCTGCGGTGGTGAGTACCGCATTGCTGGCGCCGGCGGCGTAGGAGACGCGGCGACCGCTCGTGAACTCTCAGCAGGGGTGGCAAACGCTGACTGAACGACACCCGCTGACGCACTGGTAACCATGACCGGCAACGTTCCGCCGGCAATTGCGATTACACCGCCGCACACCGAGCACCGGGCGCGTACGCCGCTGGCGGGCACCTTGGCTGGGTCAACACGAAACACCGAGCGACAGTCAGGACACGAGACAGTCATCGCGCGCTGCTCCGATTTGCAGACCGGTTGGACGGCGCATCAGTGCGTGCTGAAACTCCCTTGCCCGTGTCGTTCACAGTTGATCCTGAAGCAGAGTGGGTCGAAGCTGCAGGCTCGTCGCGACGACGATCCACAACCCAGAGGGAACCCGGTAACGTTTTGGCGTAGCTCTTCATCTCGGTAGCAAGCTCGCTGACTTCGGACGCACGAACGAAACGACGACGTTGATTCGTCACCACTCCGACAGAAAGTGTCATGAGTGGCACCTTGTGCAATTGGCCTCGTCGATCTTTACCGAAGAAATATCCAACACGTTGATCGTGAGCGGAATATTGAAGCGGGATCAGTTCGTCGAACACCCGGATCACTTCGTCACACACGCGCGGCATGGCGGCAATCGGCACCACGTACAGAAAGTCGTCACCACCGATATGTCCGACAA
Organism: Gemmatimonadaceae bacterium; assembly: GCA_039930585.1. GTDB lineage: Bacteria > Gemmatimonadota > Gemmatimonadetes > Gemmatimonadales > Gemmatimonadaceae > Gemmatimonas. The sequence continues at coordinate 2,744 of JBDTTO010000404.1, read as the reverse complement.
ACCCTTCCTCGCCACACAGTCCTTTCACGACGTCGTGCAGCAAGCGCGCGAGCAACTGGATGACCTGATTCCCGCGATAGTAGCTGTATCGATCGTTGAATTCCTTGAAATGATCAAGATCAGCGTAACACACTGCGAACTTATCACGCGAATCAATGCGGCGCGCCAATTCGGCTCCAATTTCACGCGTGCCCGGCAACCGTGTTGAGGGATGAACATCGGTATCGCGATCGCTACGGCGGAGCAAGGCATTCATGCGCACGATGGCTTCACTCGCATCAGCACTCTCTCGCAAGACTTCGTCCGCGCCGGCGGCAAAGGCGTCCGCAAACCGATCGGACGGAACTAACACCGCCATTGGCACGATTCCGCTGAACGAATCGCGTTTCAGCCGCGCGCAGATCGTCAGCGCATTTTCGGTGGATTCGGCTGTGCCTCGACCGTCAATCAGAATGACGCGCGGACGACTCCGAAACACAATTCCGGGCAGTGCTTCGCCGCGCATCACGTGCGTCGGCTCCAAGCCCTCAATGATGCACCATTTCGCGAACCACTCCGGCAGTTGCTCACTGGAATCCAGGATCAGCGCCGTTCGCTCAGTTGTCGGCCGATCCGTCATGCGTGTGGTCGCTCCCGCAGGGTCAGTTTTACGAGCAGAATCAGGTGGCCATCAGCGATGACGGCGTCACGAAATTTGCCCGTTTCATTCCGCCTTCAATGACGATCAAACCACCATTAGCGACACGATGTGACGCCAGTCACCGGCGACGCAGACTATTTCCAATGGGCACGGACAGCGTCATCGCCGCTCCATATGCATTGTCGCCGTAACTCCCGGTTGGCCTGAGCTCGGTTTTAATGGACGCCCCCACCAACCCGGCACCACCAAACCTGCGAAGCCGGACAGTGATGTACGCGTCTACGAAACTGGCCAGGTGATTCGCGGCAAGGAAACCGAGCGTCGAAACCACCTTCTGTGTGCTGCGGTTCGCGTCCGCAACACTGAGGATGTATTCGTTCCTGACGCCGTTCTGCTCGCGCCAGCTGAACTGAAATCCGCCTTGGAGCGCGTCTTTCTGGTACCGATCGAGCGCCCGCTGATACTCCGGGCTGGACTCAGTTGGAGGGTTATCGGGACTGTCCCAGAAAAGTTGCCTGGCTCGAAGCCAGACCCTTCCATTCCAGGTCAACGTATCGGATTCCGGCGTGAACTTCCCGGCTGCAGCCATGTTGTACGCGCCGCTCGCCGGAAATTTCTCAAGAATCTCATAATAGTCCCAGTCACCGACCGGATGGTCCGAGCCAAAACCGGCGCGCGCTACCTCTGCCGCAAGTCTTTGATACTCCGCTCGTGCCGCGCTCTTGTCGTGGTCAGCGCGTACCGCCCGCAACACGAGAAAGACTTCCGCGGCCAGATAAGCGACTGAACGCTGCTGCTTCAATAGGGCCTGGCCGCTGCCGGGGACCGTCAGCGAAGCAAACGGGGCGTACCACGGTGAGGGTGAAGGCTTGTCGACGGGCTTGAGAAGGCTGACCGTTGCCGCAGGCGCGATCAGTGCATGCGCGATCGGACGTCTGCCGGAAAAAGCTACTGGCAACACCATCAAATTGCCGCGAGTGGAGTTCGCTGGTTGCTGTGCTGCGAGCGAGGCGGTGCCGTCGCGTACAGACACTGTTTCCGGCTGCTCCACTACCGACGTTAAGCGCGCCTGTGCTGATACCGGGTCGGTCAAGACGAGTGAGATCGCCAATCCGGCAATTGCGCGCTTCACGCGAACACGAAGGTGACGTTGTGCCTGCATATCAAAATACAAATCGCAATGACACATACGTCGGCGCTCCCGCTTCGCCAACGCCTGAAGAGGAATCAAAACGGCGCGCCAGATCGACTTGGAGGGAGTTGTACTTGAGGCCTAGTCCAACCGTCAATCCACCTTCACTGCCGTCCACCGCACTCAACCGTTTGTAACCCGCGCGCAATGAATACAGGTCTTGATAGGTGAGATCCGCGCCAACGCGAATTGACGGCGACTTGTAAGCAGGCGACACAAACACATCGCCCATCACATCGAGCACAGTCTTGTTTTTCTCAAACGCCGCGATTGGCAACCTGGTTTGCACGCCGGCTTGCGCCACGAGCGGAATCGGATCGGCCTGCGGAGCATCCTTTGCCTGCAAACGTGGGCCAAGATTGCGAACGCTTGCGCCGATCGAAATCGGTAAGCTCGTCGGAACGAGATATTGTGCTCCAAAATCGATGGCGCTCGTGTTGCCAATAATGTCTTTTTGCTCCGCCGTACAGCCGTTACAAACGACACGCACGCGAATGTTCTTCGCTGTCAATCCGAAATTGAACCTCTTTCCGACCGGTGACGCGTACGAAGCGCTCAGCAGATAGATACGATTCGTCAGCGTGCCAATGGTAACGGCATCATCGAGCGTCACGTCCTGAGTGCCGTAGTCGATGACGTATGCCGACGCGCCAATCGTACCAAGCGCCTTGGAAGGCACGGCGTACGCCAGCATCAGATTGTTGGACAGGAAATTCTGCCAGTAATGCACCGCGAATTCTCGCTTCCGCATTCGCGCCATTCCCGCGGGATTCCACCACATTGCTGCAGTACCGAGCGTCGAATCAGCGACCGTGGCTTCACCGTGGCCCACGACGCGTGCATCGATCGGCTGCAACAGGAACGGCGCAGCGTACGTGCTTGGTTGCGCAATCGCGCTATCCGAAGCGCCTA
>JBDTTO010000403.1:0-4150 GCA_039930585.1 Gemmatimonadaceae bacterium | reverse complement strand
GCTTGTTTGAAATGATCGTCCTGCCGCTGCGCTTTACTTCCAACTGATCGACCTTGGCGTTAGGCAAACCGCCACCGGCAACCACGATGATCTCTGATAGCGGCCGATCGGGAGCGACGTTGAACGTTCCGGCGCGACCGATTGCTCCAACAACAGTAATGCGGGTGGTGAAGTTCACCCGAACATCAGGAATCTTGAAGTACGTTCCAACATGGGCCTTGACCTTCTCCTGCACCTCTGAGCGCAGAACGCCCGCTACAGATACGTCAGGGACCCGAGAGATGGAAATCATGCCGTTATCGCGTACGGTAGCCGTATCGACCGACGGTTTGTCTTCCACTTTTACCGTAACCACCAGCAGATCGCCAGTTCTGAAGTCACCAACTTCGAGGCGGTTCTTGATGGCCGCGATCTCCAGCTGATCGGCGCGGCGTTTATTGGAGTTGAGCTTCGGGTTTGCCAGTTCTGTTTCGAGGCTGGTAACCCGATTCTGCAAATCGATGCGCTTTGCCTGGAAGCCGACCGCGGTATCCTGTGCATGAGCCGCGCCAAACCCTGCAAAGGTCAGCGTTGCCGCCAAGCTCCACAATTTCCAGGCGCGTGCAGGCGTTACAAAAGAACGAGAACGAAGGGACACTTTAAGTTGGGACAGGGCGAATTTACCCAAGGTTGAGCTCGCCAATCGATATCGGCCGGCCGAATCCAGGCGAACTCTACCGGCTATGTCGTTGTTTTGCATTGCCTTAAGTAATTACCTGGGCAGGAAAGTCAAGATTGTCGTCAGCCCGATTGGCCAACAGTCAGCTTATGGAATCGTTGCGCTGACGGTACAAAATCCTGACTGAGGGCGAAGCACTCCACAGCGCTCAGGAAGACGCGCTGTAGCCGAGCAACTCGAACGGGGACGAAAACCGTAACTGTTGGACCACGACAATGTTGCGGCCATCCATCAACTGTAGGAAGCGCTTTGTGACGATGCTCGCGAAACTGCCCACGGGTTTTAGATGGACGACGCATCGGTAGTGCTGTCACAATAAACGCAAGCGAGCTCAATAGTTACTCGCGGCTTACCGGAACTGGCATATTGGCGCCCTCGCCACGTGCAGAAATTCGCGGAGCTGAGACCGGCTCCTCGTCCTGCGCCGCGTAGTCCTGATAATACGAGTAGTACTGGTACGCACCGGCCAGTTTGATGCTGTTAAGCACCGTTCCAATGACCCGGATCGGCAACTGATCAACCGTCGCCAGCTTCGCCTTCGCCAGCTTCCTGTCCGTAATGCCAGCGCGCAGAACGATCGCCATGTTCATCGTGGCAGTCGCCAATGCGAAGGCGTCAAATCCTGCACCAAGTGGCGGAGAATCCACGATGATCACGTCATATTCACGCGAAAGCTGCGCGATGAGCTGTGGCAACTTTGGCGTTGCCAACAATTCAGGGGCACGACGACGGCGCGCGCCGCCGGGCATAATCGTGAGATTCGGATGCGAGGCCGTTGGCTGCAACACTTCGTCGATCAGCGCAGTTCCGTCCAGATATTCAACGAGGCCCGGCTTTGAAGACGTGCCAAACGTTTTGGAAAGTTCACCGCGACGAATGTCACCGTCGATCAACAGGGTGCGGGCCCCAGCTTCCGAGAACGACAATGCGAGATTCGACGAAATGAGCGACTTGCCATCATTGGGACCTGGGCTCGTGATCGTCAGCGTCAATGCGCGACCTGGTTCGGTGGCGTATCGCACATTCATTCGTATCGATCTGAATGTTTCAACCACCTGCGCCGCCTGTTCTGCGCCGCGACGACCCTTGCCGCCGATTACCGGAACTACACCAAGGATGTAGAGACCGAGATCGTTGGTGGCCTGTTCGGGATAACGGAATCGCTTGTCAGTCTGATCGAGCAAAATCGCGAGCACGATACCAAGCGCGAACGCTGCGCCGATTGCACCACCAATGAGCAGCGGCGCCGTATTGCGTGATGGTATTGATGGCGCGACAGCAGTATCCCGCACGGTGATGTCTTTCATTGTCGCGGCTTCGGCCAGCCGAGCTTTGTGCGTTTCGCGATCCAATCCCGTAAACAGCTGTTCGGCTTCGTTTGCGGCACGTGTCAGCTGCATTTCCTGAATCGTGCGTTTCGGAATGTCCTGCAATGATGCGCCGCTTGCGGCGATCTGCTGATTGAGTGCGGCTTCCTTGATCTTGAGCTGCTCGATGTAAGCCCCGAGTTCGCGCGGCACCATGACAGATTTGAGCGTATCAAGCGTCGCTTGTGCAAGCACAACGGCTGGATCCTTGTCGGTGCGCGTTTCCTGCAGCTTGCGCACATTCGTTTCAGCCTGATTCTGTTCCTGCAAACGTTGCTTGATCATGCCAGCGGCAGGATCGGTATTTACCGAGGGAATTGAGAGAATCGCTTCAGGTGCCAATGCCACATGCGTTTCTTTTGACGCCGAAAGCAGCTTTTCGAGATTCGCTCTGTCGCGCTGCAGGTTTTGTACTGAAACGCTCATCGAGAAAAACTCGGTCATGACCGTTGGTGTCGTCAGGCTCAATCCACCAACGATCGCTTGTTGCCGTTCATTCGGTTCGGTAACAGTCTTGACGCGGAAGTCTTCGAGCGCGCGTTCGGCATCGGACAGCGCTTCAGCTGCGTACTCGCGCTGGCCAGCCAGCAATGTCGACATATACGTGACGCGAGTTTTCTTCATTGCAAAAGCTTCACTGACAAATTGCTCGGTCCAGGCATTCAGTGTCGCCGCCAAACGCACTGAATTTTTTCCAGTCAACAGCAACCGCAGGAACGGAGATTTGCCCAGGCCTTGCACCTGCTGCAGTCGGGCGATGAGGTCGCGCGAGGCTTCGCGCGGGGTCTCGATCGTAAATCCAACCGATTTGTGTTCGGCCAACATCTGAGCTGATGGCTGCCACTGAAAGCCGCGATTGAGACCAACGGAATCGCCCACAGCGCCGCTGTCGACTTGCATGCTGTTGTTCACCAGCAGTTTCCAGTTCCGCCCCTCTGTCTTCAGGGCATACTCACCGCCGATCAGTCCAGGCGTGACATTAAAGTCGCGGAAAAGTACGGAGTCGCGATTGTTGTCCGGCTCAATGTACAGTTTGAGTTTGAGGACAACCGGATCGGCGACCGAATAGGATTTCAATAGATCGGTCCAACTTGCGCGGTCGAGTACGTTGGCGTCAACGATGGGACCGCCAGCCTGCCCGCTCGCCCCGCCGGCGCTCGCATCCACTGTGATGTTGGATTCGACTTCGTATTCCGGTTCAATGAACCGGGTCGCCACAACGCCGCCGGCGCCACCAATCATGGTGAGGATGATGATCAGCCACTTGAAGCGGCTAAGCGCCGAGACATAGCGCTGAATGTTCGGCCCGGTGGACGGTGGTGGTACGTCTGTCGGGGACCAGTTCGCGAGCTCAGCATTTTCGCTGAAAACCTCAACGGGCGCTGAGGATGCTGCGACGGGATGGTTGGTATTACCGGACATTGGCGACGAGGATGAGGGGCTATGCGGGGCGCTTGCGCAACGCTTGCGTTGAATCTGGGCCACGCTTTGCGCCCAGGAAAGGCTCTGGAACCGGTGCATCCACCGCGGCGTGGGTGCAACACGAGGTTGTTACGAACTTAGGGTTGTGGCGGTCGTGATACGGTAACTGTTGAGTCGAAGCTACGTTGCGGCTTGACACCTTATCCACCGTGATCTACTTACAGTCGCTGCGAACAGCCTCATGCGCAATCCGACGAGGGATAGGGTGGAGAAGGAAGATTTCGGTGTCGCGGGTCACATACCCGGACCATATGGTTCCGGATCCCGCAACATCTGGACGAACCACGCCACATCGCGAAACGCAACCCCTGTTTTGCCGACCGCCCATCCAATCTTTTCATGACTCATACGTTTGGTGCCGACTCCTTGCCCGTCCCCGCTTCTGTCGAGCGCGGATCGGGGTTGCGTCTGCTCGTAGTGGATGACGATCGCACGCTCCGTGAGGGGTGCGCCTCCGTTTTGCAGATGGACGGGCACAACGTCACCTCGACCGGGCGCGGCGAGGAAGCGCTCGATCTGGTGCGGCGTCGCCGGTTCGATATTGTGCTGGTCGATCTGTACATGAGTCCGATCACGGGTATGG
>JBDTTO010000402.1:0-4162 GCA_039930585.1 Gemmatimonadaceae bacterium | reverse complement strand
GGAGATTCTGTCGATTGCGCAGGAGTAACCAGCGCGCGCCTTTGATCACGCGGCGCGCGGCGCGGGTTTTTCCCGAGCCGTCCGCGCGCGCGACGCGATTCGTTTCCGCAATGCGCACGCGATCGACCACTTCGAGGCCGTACTTCGCGACGATATGAAAGAGATCGTACACGAGCGCCGCCTGCGGACAGTGGGCGCGCACTTCGGCGGCATACGGCGCCCACATGTCGACGGCGACCGCTTCGAGCTGCGCGCATCGTTGCGGGCCCAGCGCCGTGAAGAAACCGGTCAGCGCGCGCTGGTCGCGCCCGCGACAGATCCACAACACGCGCGTGCGGGCGAGATCCAAGACAATGGTCGCGTAGCGGTGTCCGCGCTGCATCGCGAACTCGTCAATCGCGATTTGGCGCACGCCGTCGAGCTGATCCTCCATCGCGCCCAGGCGTCGCGTGAGCGCGCGCTGATCAATCTGCTTGACCGTATCCCAACTCACGCCAAACCACTGCGCGACGTGTTTGATCGGGAGTACACACGCGAGCCGGGCAATCTTCTCGGCCAAGCGCGTCGTCATGCGCTGATATTTGTCGAGCCACGCGACCGCTTCCACCGTCGGGCCACAGTGCGGGCACTCGACGCGCGCGCGCGGAAAGACGAGCCAGGTATCCCATTCCCCGAGCGGTAAATCGCGCACGCGTCGCTCACTCACGTCATGCACTTTGGTGACCGGCGCGCCACAGCTACTGCAGTGTTTCACGTGATCCGCTTTGGGCTGCAACACCAACACCAATCGCGGCGCCGGCGCGCCGAACACATCGCCGTCGGCGCTCGTGTCTTCCGTCACGGCGACAACATCGAACCCCTCCCACGATCCTACCAATTGCAGCAATTGCTGCGCGGCCTGTTCGTCCATACCCCACCTCCGATCCCACTACCATGCACACGATCGGACGTTCTGTCACGCCTCTTTCCCGAAATTCCCGGAAGACCCTTTTATTTAGAAACTGAACCAATTGCGACGCCAGTCTTTGACCTCGGTCGCCAGCTGTCCGAAATATCCGATTGTTCGTTGCGTCCGTTTGCTGTTGGTCGGTTGGCGAATCGCGAACAAGCCCGAAACTGTTCAAAGCCCAATCAGTCAATCAAGAAAAGCCAAATGTGCGCGACCCCCGGGCCGATCCCAAGTCCGCGCGGAAACCCGTCCGTCCAGTCCGTCCAGTCCGTAGTGTCCGACGGCAGTTAATCGGTAAGCAGTTTCTGTCCGCTGTTACTGCACAACCACACGCGCCTCAGCACGCGCCCCAGTTGACGAACGCACAGCAATCGTGTGTTCACCGGGCTGCAAATGCCAACGTGCACCGCGAAATGGTTTGCCGTCAATCAGCCACACAAGTTGCGATGACGCTTCCCGGCCGCTCGCGCGCAACGAGATTGTCGCGACGGACGCTTCTGCACCTGCGGGCAGCTCGTAGCGATCGCCGTCGCGCGGAGAGTCAAGGGCCAGTGCAACCGACGCACTCTCGGTACGCGACGTTGCTTGTCCGGTTGCTGCAACTGTCTCGCCATCACCGACAAGTCCTTTGCTGCGCTTCCGCCACGCCGCATAACGCGCGGGCAATACCAGTGCACCTTCGCGGTACCAGTTTTCTGTCGATGGATGCGTTCCCGGAAGAAACCACTCGTCAATTGCCGGACACTCGGCCACAGCACGTTGACCCGAAACCCGGCATACACGTTCACGTTTCGCGCCGACTTCGGACGGTGATGGCAACACACCTGGTTGTACGCGCGCTGCTGTCCGCAACACAACACGTCGCAACAGCGGACCCGCGCCGGTTATTCCTGACACCGCCGCCATTGGGTGGCCGTCAAAATTTCCGACCCAAACTGCAACCGTGAAATTTCCGGTAACAGCAACCGCCCAGTTGTCGGTGAAGTGTCGACTCGTACCAGTTTTTGCGGCAACCGGGAATGCGAAATCGAATGGCGTCGTTTCACCAAAGCTTGGCATACGTGCAACGGGATCGGACAACACATCAAGCACAAGCGTGGCCGCAGCATTACTCACTACGCGCACAGAACTGTCGGCGGGCGTCGCGTTTGCGTCAACACGAATGGGATGCCACACACCGCCGTTTCGGAGCGCGCGGTACGCGTTCGCAAGTTCGATCAGTGAGACGTCGCCGTCGCCAAGCGCGAGGCCCAAGCCATAGTGTTCGGCCGAGCGCGTGAGCGACGAAAATCCAGCGTCGCGCAATGTGTGCAGTACGGCCGGAATTCCAACTTCATCCGCGAGTTGCACGGCCGGAATGTTGTACGAACTTGCCAGCGCCTCGCGTGCGCGCACCGGACCGTGTTCGCGGCGATCATAATTTCGCGGACGGTATGGTCCTGACGGTGTTTGCCAGCTGTGCGAAATGTCGTCGAGCACCGTGGCCGCAGTGATGCCGCGATCAAATCCCAGTGCGTACACAAACGGCTTGAGTGCCGAGCCTGGCTGGCGGTGCGAAACCACCATATCAACCTGACCGCTGGGAGCGTTGAAATCGGGACTGCCCACCCATGCCAGCACATCGCCCGTCGTGTTGTCGAGTACTACGGCAGCCGCGTGTTGCACTTCCTGGTTTGACAGCTGTTGAATCGCGTGTCGCACTTCGCCTTCGACTTCGGTTTGCAGCGCGAGATCGAGCGTGGTGCGGATTACAATGGCCTTCGATGAAGTACCATCGCGCAGTGTCGATGAATTCCCTGATTCGCTCGCGTCATCGTTTCGCGAAAGCAACCAACTCGTGAAGTGTGGCGCGGGAAATGGCGCACTGGGCGAAGTCGATTTCAGTGCCGCAGACGCGGACACAATTCGCACGGGTTCTTCGTTGGCGCGATCGAGTTCGTCGGCGCTGGCCAAATTGCGCGCTTGCAAACGCTTGAGCGCGAGCGCGCGACGGCTGCGCGCGCGTGATTCGCTTACCATTGGATTGTCGCGCGATGGAGCACGGGCAAGTCCCGCGAGCATCGCTGATTGGCCAAGCGAAAGATTTGATGCCGATGCACCGAAGTACAACTGTGCTGCCGATTCAACGCCAACCGCACCCTGACCCAGCGGCACGCGGTTCAGGTACTGCTCCAGGATTTCATCTTTCGAAAGATGCAATTCCAGACGAAGCGCCCACAGGAGTTGGCGGGGTTTTCCGCTGATACCGCGCGGCAGTCCCGCAACAAGTCGCGCGGCCTGCATGGTGATGGTGCTCGCGCCTGATACGATGTGCCCAGCCAGAATGTTGTCGCGCGCCGCGCGTACAAACGACTTGAATTCAATTCCGTGATGCGTGTAGAAACCGCGATCTTCCGTCGCAACAAACGCGGCGAGCAACGAAGGGTCCATCGACTGCAGCGAAATCCACCGCAATCGCGAACCATCGCTGGCGCGCGCCGTGCGCAAGATGGCACCTGCACGATCCGTAATCGTCACTCCCGATTGCGCAGGGGACTTGAGATCATGCGTGTTGATTGGCCACAACACAAATGCGGTTGCGCCAACAATAGTTGACGCAGCAACGGCCGCCGCGATCAGAAACAATTTGCGAAAGCGCGGCTGCGTGATGCGCGTTCGCACGTTGCTCAACAATACGTTGCTCAACAACACGTTGCTCATCCTCGTGTCACGCATCAACGCGGCGGGGTAACCACGAACACACCACCGTCGCTCCGGCCATACACCGCGCGATCGTACATCTCCTCGACGTGTGTAGGAGGACGAACAAACGTGCCCGGTGTGGCCGCACGTGCGAGATACGAAACCGTGTACTTACCTGGCCACAACACGGTCGCTGACCAGACAACGCGGTCGTCGCGCAATTCCTGGTGATCAAACGGCGACCACCAGCCGCTGTCCCAGCGACCGTAGCCCCAACTACCCGCTGCGTTGTCGTCCTCGCGCGAGAAAGGATCTGCACTGGACGGTGTGGTGAGCGGACGCGGCGTGTTGCTGGCAATTGGCGAAGTGCGCAACGAGAGATCGATGGCTTCGAGCCCCGCGGGAAGGGGATCATCAATGACAACAAACCGCCGTTCGTTGGTGACGGTTACGCGCACATACACACGAACCAGCGAACCCGCCGCCACTGTCGTTACGGGCTTTCGATCGTCGACGCCTTCAATCCAGTGC
>JBDTTO010000401.1:0-4185 GCA_039930585.1 Gemmatimonadaceae bacterium | reverse complement strand
CGCCCAACAGGAGCGCCGCGTTTCGAATTACGAACCATTGCGGCGAACTCAGAGCATCCACCAGCATCGGCACGCCTTTGCGCAGCTCTACGATTGCATCAAAATAGATGCGACGTTTCGTCAGACTGTCGGCGGTTGGCAGCAGCCCAATCAACGCCTCGGCACCTGGATCTCCTGCTCGCTTGAGCATGCCGCGAAGCACGCCGCTTTCGTTACCCGAATCGGGCAACAGGCGAGCGGCAAGTTGAATGGCCGCGGGGGTCGCGGCCTTGTCGAAGGCGCCCGTCCAGACTCCACGGCGGACCACATCGGGTGCATCCGTTTCGGCAACGAACAGCAACGAAAGTGCCGCAAGTGCTGACGGGGCTTCGTTTTCGGCCGTTGCGATCGCAACCTTGACCACGACTTCTTCGGCCTTGGCCGAGATTTCGGCGGGCGTGAGTGCGTTGAGCGTCGCGGCTTCGTCGGATTGAGCGCTTTTTACGTCGTCGCGGACGAGCGGCACAATGCGGACCGACCAGAGGGCCAGGTCTCGTGCATCGTCAAAAACGGTGGCTTCGTTGTCGGACGCGGGAGCGGCTTTCGTGAGGAGCACGGCCAACTGCAGCAGCTCCTTGGGGACTGCACCTTCGAGCACTGTGACGCGGCCAATCTTGTGGTCGCGCATGCCGTTGATGAGTGAACGCAGCTCCCAGAGGGTCGAATCCGTGGGCGCGCCATCCAGCCGAAGCGTAGCGTCGTCGCCCAGCTCGAGCTCGATGGCCTGTGAACGAGCGTAGCTCCGCACCTTGACGAGGTCGGCTTTCAGCGACTCCTCGGGTGCTCCCGTTTTCAGTGTATCAAGCAGCTTTGCCAACGACCTGGCATATGCTACTGGCTCGCCCATCCAAAACCTCCGAAGTGTTCTATTCCGTTCTCACCACATGACGATGATGGCCACGTCGCCGCCACACTTTCCCTGAACCGCGTGCGAGTGCGGTTAGGTTTGCTCGATGATTTCTTCCCTCCTTCTCGGTTTGTCCCTCCAGCTACAAGCCGCAGCACCTGTGTTTCATGCTCGCGACGGTCGCACGGAAGTCCGCCTCACCGCGTCCGAAGCAGATAGTCTCGTCACCGTTGATGGCCGGCTTGATGAGCCGATATGGCAACGGGCCGCTCTCTTAACAGGATTTTCGCTGTATCAGCCCGTGGACGGCCGACCGGCACCGGACAGCACCGAAGTGCGTGTATGGTATTCCCCGACAGCGATGCATTTCGGAATTCGCGCGTTTGAACCGCACGGAGCCGTGCGCGCCACGCAAGCGGACCGTGATCGCGTCAGTAGCGACGACAACATTGAAATACATATCGACACGTTTTCGGAACGACGTCGCGCGTTTGTGTTCATCGTCAATCCATTTGGTATTCAGGCCGACGGCACGAAGACCGAAGGCGGCGGATTTATTCCGGGCTCCAACATCTCGCCTGGTCAAAACGATTTGAGCGCCGACTTCATCTGGCAGTCAAAAGGCCGCATCACGGAATTCGGTTACGAAGTTGAAGTGCGCATTCCGTTCAACAGTTTGCGTTACGCCGCGCACGAAGAACATCGATGGGGTTTGCAATTCAATCGTCGCGTACAGCATTCAGGCTACGATGAAACGTGGACGCCGGTGAAAAAAGCGAATGCATCGTTCATCGCGCAGGAAGGATGGATTGGTGGCATGCGCGACATTCAGCATGGCCCAAGCATCACCGTAAATCCCGAAGTCACAAACACCGTTATTGGAACGCCACCCACCGCTGCGAAACTCGCGGCCGGCGAAACATGGACGTACGACTCCAAGCCACGCGTTGGTGGCAACATTCGATTCGGCATTGGCAGCAACTTCGTGTTGAACGGCACGGTGAAGCCCGACTTCTCACAAGTCGAAGCCGACGCTGCGCAAGTGGCCGCCGATCCACGCTTCGCGCTTTTTTATGCCGAACGTCGTCCGTTTTTTGTGGAGGGAGCCGAGCAGTTTAACGTGCCCAACACGTTGGTGTACACGCGCCGCATCGTGAATCCAGATGGCGCACTGAAACTCACCGGCAAACTTGGTAAGACGAATGTGGCGCTGCTGTCGGCGGTAGATGCGCCGGCGTCCACAACTTCGAAAGACCGCCCGTTTGTTGATGTGCTGCGACTGACGCGCGACTACGGAAGTCAGAGCACCGTTGGTTTGTTGTACAGCGAACGTATTCGCAAAGGACGAGCCAATCGATCGGCGGGATTGGATACACGCTACGTGTTTGGAAAACTGTATTATGCGCAACTGCAAGTTGCGGGCAGCACCACAAACATTTCCGGCACCTCGCGCACTGGCGCACTGTGGGAAGGCGTCGTTGATCGCACAGGTCGTCAATACGGATTTCACTACGGGATGCTGGGTGTTGCGCCAAACTTTCAGGCCGATAACGGATTCGTTTCGCGCACCGGTTTCGTGCAACCGAGTCTCAGCAATCGGTTCACCGTATTTGGCAAACAGGGTGGACTGTTCGAACGCTACAATGTGTTCCTCACCACCAGCGCGCTCTGGAAGTACGACGATTTCATGGACGGAAAGAGTGCGCTCGAGGATCGTGCGAGTTTGAACAATTCGTTCACGTTTCGTCGCGGCTGGTCGGTATCGATCACGCCGGCAGTTGGCAGCTTCGGTTTTGATCCATCGGCATACACGAACCTCCTGACGGGCATCAACTCCAGTATGCTCACGAAGTTCGTTCCCGCACCGCGCACCGAAACTTTCACAACTGCTGCGTCAGTGAGCACGCCGCAATTCAGAAGGTTTGCCGCCAGCGCCGGATTCACAATCGGCAACGATGTCTACTTTCTCGAAACGTCAAAGGCCCGACGCACGGCGTTCAATGCGTCGCTTGATGTGCGCCCCAACGCGCGCATTCGCCTGAATGCGACGTACGTCAGCACGAAACTCACGCGTCGCGCAGGCGACGACGTGGCGCAGTCCAGCCGGATCCCGCGCGTCAAGATGGAGTATCAAATAGCGCGCCCACTGTTTGTGCGACTTGTCGCGCAATACGAAGCAACGTTGCAGTCGGCACTGCGTGATCCGTACACCAATACGGTGTTGTGGGCATCCGGCGCCAATCCCGCGCAGTTGAGTGGTTCGTCGTTCAACTCGCTGCGCGCCGATTGGCTGGTTTCCTATCGTCCCCGCCCTGGCATCGTACTCTTTGGCGGCTACGGAAACACCATGGCCGAGCCCGAACCGTTGGCCTTCGACCGCCTCCGTCGCGTCAGTGACGGATTCTTCGCGAAAGCCAGTTATGTATTTGGGCAACTGCCGCGGTAATTTTCACACACTGGCCCTGCTGACATGCGTTCAGACGTTGAGCGCTGCACGGCCGTCTCCCTACTGAAATATCACCATGCGCGTTCTCAAACTTTCAGCGCTTGCCTACATCGCTGTTTCGGTCGCCGCTACTACAATTGCCGCACAAACTACGTCAGGCGCTTACGTCACAACGCTGGGCACTGACACCGTTGCGGTCGAGCAGTTCACGCGCACTGGCAACGTGTTGACCGGCGACTACGTGACGCGCCCCGGTGGTGCGGTCGTCAATCACTACGTGATGAAGTTTGACGTGAACAACCTGCCGAGCAGTCTTACGCTGACGCAGCAACGTGCAGACGGAAAACCAATTCCCAATGGTCCGAAGTCTGTCACGCTGACTGTCGGCGACAAGGAAACCGTGATTGTCATTCAACGCGACACCGCCACCACGCGCAAATTCACGGTCAACAATACATACCCGCTGCTCGGCACTTCACTGGGCATGTTTGAAGTGGCGTTCACACATCTGCGCACGCTCAAGAGTGACAGCGTTTCGTTTGCAGGTTTGCCCATGAATGCGCGTGAATTGCCGGATCCGATTCAGGTCAAGTTTGTCGGCGCCGATTCAGCACGCGTTTGGAGTGCGCAGGGACCGTTGTATTTGCAGGTGGATGCCACCGGCAAAATCATCGGACTGAGTGGCGAAGCAACCGCCGCCAAGATTCATGCAAAACGCGTCGCATCATTGGACATGCAGAAACTCATTGCGGCATTCGGCGCGGCTGACGCAGCGGGGCGCGGACTTAAACATTAAGGCGTGATGGCCAAGAGAAAGCGCCCGACCAGAATCAAATCTGGCCGGGCGCTTTTT
>JBDTTO010000400.1:0-4187 GCA_039930585.1 Gemmatimonadaceae bacterium | reverse complement strand
AGCGATGTGGCACGCGCTTCTTGCGGATGGCCGAGCGCGTCGCTCAAATGAACGCGATGTGAAGCGCGCTCGCCAGCGCCTTGACCTCGTGATTCACAACTCCACTTCTCCGTCCCTCCCGCCCGCGCGTTGTCCCTCCCCGATTCTGGATCACCCGCCGTCGCGCCCGATTCGCCTCAGACCTGGCAATTGGGCAGCCTGGTTCCGCAAACGAACAACGCGCTGTTACAACGCGTTGGTTATGCCTGTTTACGGCTGTTTGGATGGGATTTCGCCGGAACGTTTCCAAATCATCCGCAGTTCGTCGCGGTCGTCGCGCCGCACACGTCCAACTGGGACTTTCCCATTCTGCTGATGGCAAAATGGGCGCTTCGACTCGACGCGCGATGGATGGGAAAGGACGCGCTCTTTCGCGCTCCACTCGGCTGGTTCATGCGCGCGGTTGGGGGCATACCCATTCGACGCGGCACATCGCACAACGTGGTTGACGGCTCGATTCAAGCGTTCAGTATGCGGCCACAACTTGTGCTGGCGATGGCGCCCGAAGGCACGCGCAAATACGTCGCCGATTGGAAGAGTGGGTTCTGGCACATTGCGCGCGGTGCCGGAGTGCCGATTGTCTGCGTGGCCCTCGATTTTGGACGGAAAACCATCCGACTTGGTCCGGAGTTTTTTCCCACTGACGAAGACTCCGCCGCTGGAATTGCGCGGATTCGCGCCAGTTATGCTGGCGTGCAGGGACGTCATCCGGAGCTCCACAGTGAATTGGGGCCATTGTAACGGCAAGCGCCACCAACATGACGCAAACGTCGTGTTTTACACGTAAAGCCCTTCCCCCGATTGCACCCCCGCCCGATCTTTCGTCGTCCCTACAGGAGCCAAAATGCGAGTGACAACCGTCGGCGTGGTGGGCGCAGGTGCGATGGGCAGTGGTATAGCTGCCCTGGCCGCATCAGCGGGCTGCCGTGTCGTACTGCTGGATATTCCGGGCAATCCGGACAAGAAGCACCCGGATCGCAATGCGCCCGCGCGCAACGGATTGCTCAAGGCGACGAAATCGAAACCGGCGTCGTTCATGAGCGCGAGTGCAGCGGCGCGCGTAAAAACCGGCAACACCGAAGATCATCTCGATTGGCTCGCCGACTGCGACTGGATTTGCGAAGCCATCATCGAGCTCGCGGCTCCGAAACAGGAATTGTTCAAGCGCATCGAAGCGCTCATGAAACCGTCGGCCATCGTGTCGTCAAATACGTCGGGTATTCCGATGTCGACGTTGCTCGAAGGCCGCACCGACAAATTCCGTCGTCGCTTTTTAGGCACGCATTTTTTCAATCCACCGCGCTACATGCATTTGCTGGAGATCATCCCCACTGAGGAAACTGATCCCGCAGTAATCGGCGCAATTCGACAGTTTGCCGAACGCACACTCGGCAAGGGCATGGTGATTGCGCGTGATGTTCCTGGTTTCATTGCCAATCGACTTGGCATTTACGGAACAGTTGCGACGCTTCGTCGGATGGAAGAGCACGGCCTCACGATTGATGAAGTCGATGGTCTGACCGGTTCACTGATTGGCCGCGCGCGCAGT
The DNA here is from genome assembly GCA_039930585.1 of Gemmatimonadaceae bacterium. Classification (GTDB taxonomy): domain Bacteria; phylum Gemmatimonadota; class Gemmatimonadetes; order Gemmatimonadales; family Gemmatimonadaceae; genus Gemmatimonas. The sequence goes on along the minus strand of JBDTTO010000400.1, from coordinate 2,599 downwards.
GCAACGTTTCGCACCGGTGATTTGTCGGGGCTCGACATAGTTGCACACGTGGTGAAGGGAATTGCCGATGCGACGGGCGAAGATCTCTCAATTCCCGAATGGCTGACGGATCTCGTCAAGCAAGGGAAACTGGGCGACAAAACTGGCGCCGGTTTCTATCAGAAAACGAAAGACGGCGTGATGACATACGATTGGAAAAACAAATCGTATGTGCCGCAACAACGTCTCGAAGGTGGTGACATTGGCGCGGCGATTCGCATGCCGTTGGCGCAGCGTATCACTGCCGCACGCGCGTTGCCCGGTAAGCAGGGCGAATTCTTGCGTGATCATTTGGTTGATGTGGCGCACTACACGTTGCAACTCGCGGACAAACTGTCGCACGATATCGTGTCGATCGATCGCGCAATGGAGTGGGGCTACGGTTGGGAGTCCGGTCCATTTCGTGTGATGGACGCGCTTGGACTTGATTGGCTCTCGCAGGAGTTCGACGCGCGTGGTTTGCCAATGCCAGCGTTGCTCGACCGTGCAAGCGGTTCGTTCTACAAGGACGACACCTATCTCTCGTTTGATGGGATGTACGAGCCGGTTCCAGAAATTCCAGGGCGTATTTCTCTTGCCAGTTTGTCAAAGTCCGGACGTATTGTCGAAGACACTGGACTGTCGCGCCTGATCGATTTGGGCGATGGCGTGTTGTGTTTCGAATTCCGTTCGAAGATGAACACGCTGGGCGAAGGATTGCTGAAAGGTTTGGACAGCGCGATCAACAAGATTGCGCGCGGCGGATATGCTGGTCTCGTTATCGGTAACGAAGATCCACGCACGTTCAGCGCAGGCGCCGATCTCTCGCTGGCAGCATTCGCGGTGTCGGCCGGTGCGTGGGACGACATTGCGGTGTCAATCAAGGGATTTCAGGATGCGGTGATGAGCATTCGCCGAGCTCCGTTTCCCGTGGTCGTTGCGCCAGCGGGAATGACGCTTGGGGGCGGCGCCGAATTCACATTGCACGCGGATCGTGTGCAGGCGCACGCTGAGTTGTACATGGGTCTTGTTGAAGCCGGCGTTGGTCTGATTCCTGGCGGCGGTGGCACGAAAGAATTGTTGATGCGTTTTACGTCGGAGCTCAGCAACTACGAAGAAGTCGATTATTTCGCCGCAGTGAAACGCGCGTTCAAGCTCATCGCGTTTGCGACAACATCAACGTCTGCGCCCGAAGCAAAGGCACTTGGCTTCCTGGCGGAGGCGGACCGCATCAGCTTCAATCGCGATCATCAGTTGGCCGATGCGAAGCAGCGTGTGCTTGATCTTGCGCCTGGCTATTTGCCGCCAATTGAACGCGTGGTGCGGGCGATGGGTCGTGAAGGGTTGGGCAATCTTGAATACGCGTTATGGGCGGCGAAGGAAGCCGGTCAGGCATCCGCGCATGATGTACGCGTTGGACGCGCGGCCGCATATGTGTTGTGCGGTGGCGATGGCAATCCGCGCGACGTCAGTGAACAGGATTTACTCGATCTCGAACGCGAACAATTCCTCAGTCTCCTCGGCACAAAAGAGACGCAGGAACGAATCGCGTTCACGCTCAAGACTGGCAAACCGCTGCGCAACTAACGTGGAACGGGTACCGTCCATGAACTGGAGATCGAGATGAACGAAGTCGTGATTGTGAGCGCAGTACGCACAGCGGTGGGCCGAGGTAAGGCCGACGGTGCGATTGCGAGCTTGCATCCCGTTGATGTTTCGAGTGCCGTGATGAACGAAGCACTCAAACGTGGTGGTGTTGATGCCAACCTCATCGAAGACGTGCAGTGGGGCTGCGCGATGCCCGAAGCGTCGCAGGGCTTGAACGTGGCGCGTCTCTCGTGGTTGCGTGGTGGTCTGCCGGTAGCAACATCGGCGGCCACGATCAATCGATTCTGCTCCTCGGGATTGCAGAGCGTGGCGAACGGAGCGCAGGCCATTATCGCAGGCATGGGTGATGCCGTGATGTGCGGCGGCGTCGAGATGATGAGTCAGGTGCCAATGTCGGGCTACAACACCCGGCTCTCACCGGAAATCACGGAGAGTTATATCGGCATGGGTTTCACCGCCGAACGTGTGTCAAAACGGTGGGGTGTTTCGCGCGCCGATCAGGACGCGTTTTCGTACGACAGTCAGATGAAAGCCGTTGCGGCTATCAAGGCGAACAAGTTTGCGTCGCAGATTTTGCCGCTGACGGTCAAGCAATACGCGTGGAATGGTGCCGAGAAAACCGTCACCGAACGCGTTGTGACAACAGACGAGTGTCCGCGCCCGGAAACAACGCTCGAAGGTCTCGCAAAATTGCGTCCCGCATTCTCCGCAGCCGGATCGGTTACGGCCGGTAATGCGAGTCCGTATTCAGACGGATCGGCCGCAGTGCTGGTGATGAGCAAGAAAAAAGCGGATGAACTCGGCCTGAAACCGCTCGCGCGTTTCGTGAGTTTTGCAACCGCTGGCGTTGAACCGGATGTGATGGGTATTGGCCCAATCAAGGCCGTGCCCAAAGCGTTGTCGCGCGCAGGTCTGTCGCTCAGCGATATCAAACTGATTGAATTCAACGAAGCGTTTGCAGCGCAAGCGCTCG
>JBDTTO010000399.1:0-4187 GCA_039930585.1 Gemmatimonadaceae bacterium | reverse complement strand
TGTTGTCCGACGTGATTGCCATCAACGCCAGCATCGACATCGTGATGGGAGAGATTGACCGGTGAGCCACGGGCCTTCAGCCAGCGGTGGCGCTCTGCAAGCGACGCCCACGCATGCGCATCATGACGTGCCGCATGAGGCGGTATTCGTTGGCGCGCGCCTCACGGAATTGCAGACCATTATTTCGCGCTATCCCTCAAAGATGGCCGCGTTGCTTCCCGCGCTCTGGATTCTGCAGGACGAGCGCGGTTGGGTCAGCGAAGATGGCATGAAAGAAGTTGCATCGCATCTCGAATTGTCACCCGCGTACGTGAAAGGTGTGGTGTCGTTTTACACGATGTATCACCAGCATCCGGTTGGAAAACATTTCATCCAGGTATGCACCACCACTCCGTGCAATGTGTGCGGCGCCGAAGACGTGGTGAACGCTCTGCTTCAGCAAACCGGTTGCGGAGAAATGGGACTGACAAGTCCCGACGGACGCTACACGGTTATTGAAGTGGAGTGTCTGGGCGCGTGCGGTTTTCCCACGCCTATCATGATCAACAACGATTTCGTGGAATCAGTCTCGCCTGAAACTGTTTCGCGCGTTCTGGCGGAGCTCAACTAATGGGTTATCCGCACAAGGCACACGAGCGCGAAACACCAGTTCTCTCCAAATATTTTGGTGATCCCGAAGCACGCACGCTGGCTGGTTGGCGCGCGCGCGGTGGCTATGAAGCGCTGCAGAAAGCGCTCTCGATGGATCCGCAGGAAATTCAAACGATCATCAAAGATTCCGGACTGCGTGGCCGCGGCGGCGCCGGATTCCCGACGGGTTTGAAGTGGTCGTTCATGAAGCCGGACGGCAAGACGCATTATCTCGCGTGCAATGCCGACGAATCGGAACCGGGCACGTTCAAAGATCGCGAAATCATGCGCTGGACGCCGCACGGATTGGTTGAAGGTGTGGCGCTTGGTGCGTACGCGATCTACGCCGAAACGGCTTACATCTATATTCGCGGCGAATTCACCGAGCCCATCAAGTACATGGAAGCCGCGGTGAAGGACGCATACGCCGCCGGCATCCTCGGCGCGAACGCGATGGGTAGCGGTAAACGCATCGATGTGCACATTCATCGCGGAGCGGGTGCATACATCTGCGGCGAAGAAACCGCGTTGATGAATTCGCTCGAAGGTCGTCGCGGCAATCCACGCATCAAGCCGCCGTTTCCGGCAGTTGCTGGGTTGTTTGGCAAGCCGACCACGATCAACAACGTCGAAACGCTGACGGCCGCGCCGTATATCGTGAAAAACGGTGCGGAATGGTACAAGCAGTTCGGTCGTCCGGATAATCCAAAGAGCATTGGCACCAAGCTGTTTTCGGTGTGCGGTAATATCAGTCGCCCGGGCAACTACGAAGTCGCGCTTGGATTTCCGTTCAAGGATTTTTTGCACGATCTTTGCGGCGGCGCGACGCCAGGACGCACAATCAAGGCGATCATTCCGGGCGGTTCGTCAGTTCCGATTCTGACGCTCGAAGAAGCTGAAGCCGCACTCATGGACTACGAAGGTTTCGTGGCTGTTGGCACGATGCTTGGCTCAGGCGGCGTAATTGTGTTTGACGACAAGCAGGACATGGTCAAACAGATCGCGCGTCTCACGCGATTCTATGCGCATGAAAGTTGCGCGCAGTGTTCACAGTGCCGAGAGGGCACGGCGTGGACTACGCGTATCATGGAGCGCATCAGCAATGGCGGCGGCACCGTCGAAGATTTTGACACACTGCTTTCCATTGCCGATAACATGACCGGCAAAACGATTTGTGTGTTGAGCGATTCTTGCGCGACGCCGGTGGTTTCGGGACTTAAAAAATTCCGCAACGAATTCGAAGCCAAGATTCAGCTCAGCCGCAACAAAGTCGTTTCGCCGGGAATGCCAACGCTTCCAACTCCACCCGGAGCGCCTAATCGCGCTTCGGCAGCCTGAGGAATACGTCATGGCTGATGTGAAGATGATCAACCTCACCATCGAAGGACGCCCTGTAACGGTGCCCGATGGTTTGTCGATTCTTGAAGCGGCGAAAACAGTTGGCGTGTTGGTTCCGCACTACTGCTATCACCCAGGGCTGCCGGTTGCTGGCTTGTGCCGCATGTGTCTGGTCGAAGTAGAGAAGGCACCAAAACTTGCGCCCGCGTGTGCGACATCGGTGATGGAAGGGCAAGTGGTGCATGTGCATTCACCCAAGGCACTCGAAGCGCGCAAAGGTGTGCTCGAATTCCTGCTCATCAATCATCCGCTGGATTGCCCGATTTGCGATCAGGCCGGTGAGTGTGAGCTGCAGGATTACACGTTTGCCGAAGGTCGCGCTGATTCGCGTTTGCGCGAACCAAAGCGTTTTACGCCGGCTGAAGATTTTGGCGGCGACGTTTTGTATGTCACCAACCGCTGCATTCTGTGCACGCGTTGCGTTCGGTTCATGAGCGAAGTCGCGCAGGATCCTGTGCTCAATGTTTCCGAGCGTGGTGATCGCGCGTTCATCGGTAAGGCCGAGGGGCACGACCTCACGAATCCGTGGGCCGGCAACGTGGTTGATCTCTGCCCGGTTGGCGCGCTGCTCAGCAAAGACTTTCTGAACAAAGCGCGCGCATGGGAACTTGATCGCGCGCCCAGCATCTGCACGGGCTGCAGTCAGGGTTGTAACGTGGTGCTCGAAACGCGCGACGATCTGCTCGTGCGCCTCAAGCCGCGCAGCAACACTGATGTGAACCAGTATTACGCGTGTGATGTCGGTCGCGGTACGTATCGCGAGTTCAATCGCCGCGATCGTGTGGAACAGCCGCAGGTTCGTTCGGGGCACACGTTGCAGAACGCCGAATGGGAAGTTGCATTGAGTGCCGCAGCGAAATCCCTTACGGGCAAACGTATTGTGGTTGTTGCCTCACCCAATCTCTCCAACGAAGCGCTGTTCCTTTTGGAGCGCGTGATCAATCGTGTGGGTGGTGCCGGTGTGTTTCGTGTCGCGCGTGGTTCAGAAGCGCCGTTGCCGGGTGTGCCGGATCTTGCATTGCGCGCCGAACGCGCGGCGAATGGGACTGGCGCACGCATGCTGGGTTTCACGGAGTTCACATCACTCAACGAAACGTTGCGTGATGGTGATGCACTGCTCGTTGTTGATGACGCACTCACCAACACCGATGCGGCCGAATTGCAGCGGGCGAGCGTGATTGTCTATGTGGGCGCGACCATGCCTGACGTGTTGCGCGAACGCGCAGCCGTTGTGTTGCCGATCGCCAATATCGCAGAAGAAGAGGGTACGCTCACCAATCTGCGCGGACGCGTGCAGCGGTTCATGCAGGCGAAAGCGGCGCCGGGTGTTGCGCGTCCAAGCTGGTATGTATTGGGCGACTTGCTTCATCAGTTGGGCGGAAGCGACAGCTACTATCTGCCGTCCGATGTTTTCAGCGCGATGACGTCGACGCACGCTGGCTTCGCCGGTCTCGATTACCACGCGCTTGGACTGCAAGGCGCGATTGCCGGCGGCACGAAGGCGGAAGCGGTGATGGCCGGGAGTGCAACCTGATGGTGAATCCAGCAGCGCTCTTTCAGTTGGATATTGCGAGCTGGTTCCCCAAAGCCGATCCGCAAAGCGCGCCAACAGCCATTGGCACGTTTGCGCTTGCAAGCGCGATCAAGGTGGTGGTCGTGTTTGCCGGCTGGCTGCTGGCAGTCTCGTTACTCACACTCGCCGAACGCAAAGTCGCGGCATGGATTCAGGATCGTCGCGGCCCAAATCGCGCGGGACCCGGGGGCATCCTGCAACCCGTTGCCGACGGTCTCAAAAACTTCATGAAAGAAGAAGTGATACCCGGAATGGCCGATCGTTGGCTGTTCCTCGTGGCACCGGCGCTGGCATTCGTTCCTGCGTTGTTGGCCTGGGCCGTCATTCCTGTTGCAGCGCCGCTGCCGACACCGTGGGGATTGATTACCATGGCGGTCGCCGATTTGCCGGTTGGGTTTCTGTTCACGCTCGCAATCTCGTCGCTCGGTGTGTACGGAATTGTGCTGGCTGGTTGGTCGTCCAACAACAAGTACGCGTTGATCGGAAGTTTGCGCTCAAGTGCGCAGATGATTTCCTACGAAATCGCGATGGGCATGTCCACAATTCCGGTGCTGTTGCTGGCCGGTAACGTGTCGCTTTCGTCAAT
>JBDTTO010000398.1:0-4189 GCA_039930585.1 Gemmatimonadaceae bacterium | reverse complement strand
GCTCGAACGCACCTTCGACACTTTTGATCGCGCCGGTAAACGCGCCCTTCTCGTGGCCAAACAGCGCGCTCTCAATCAGCCCTTCGGGCAACGCGGCGCAGTTGAGCTTGATGAACGGCTTGTCGCGGCGATCGCTCTGATCGTGAATGGCGCGCGCAAACAGCTCCTTGCCGGTGCCTGATTCGCCCTGCAGCAGCACGGTGGCGCGCGTGGGTGCGGCCATGGCGACGGTCTGCATAATCCGGCGAATACCTGCCGAGTCGCCGATAATCTGCTTTTCGTTGCGGTACTGCAGGACTTCCTTGCGGAGCGATTCGTTCTCTCGGCGCAGTCGTACGAACTCGAGCGCCTGATCGACCGCCAATTCGAGCTGCTGTGGGCGGACCGGCTTCGTGATGTAGTCAATGGCGCCGGCTTTGATGCTGGCCACGGCGTGTTCGATGCTCGCGTATCCCGTAAGCATGATGAGCGGGATGTCGTAGCCTTCGCGCGTGAGCAATTGAAGGAATTCCAGGCCAGTGAGCCCGGGCATCCGATAATCAGAGATAATGAGGTCAACGCCGCCCTTCTCCAAAACCTGCAGCGCTTCGGGGACACTGCGGGTGCCGATCGGGGAATGCCCGGCGCGCTCCAGCGTGTCTTCCAGTATCAGTCCGACGCTTGGTTCGTCATCGACGTACAGAATGGTGGCCATAGGCGGTTAAGCTGGGCGTGAATGCACCGATACTCAAGTACAAGAATTTATTTGGGAGCGGTTCATGCGTATCACGAACACACTGATTCAGCGTTCCAGTATCAACCAGTTGCAGAACAGCCTGCAACAGGTCAATCAGGCGCGCGAGGATGTTTCGACCGGACGTCGCATTCGGCACATGTCCGACGACCCGGCTGCCGCCAGTGAAGTGGTGCGCTCATCAAGCTCGCTTCGGGCGCTTGACCAGTATCGGCGCAATGTCAACATGGGCAAAGGGCGCGCGAATGCCGAAGAGGGCGTGCTCAATCAGTTGACCAATACCCTGCAGCGCGGCATTGAAGTCGCGCTTGGGCAAGCGTCGTCAACGGCATCGCCGCAAACGCGCACGATCTCCAAATCAGAAATTGACCAGCTGATTGCCAATGCGGTCAGCCTGGGCAACACCAAGTTTGGCGACGACTACCTGTTTGGTGGCACGCGCGGCAACGAACAGCCGCTGCGCAATCCACCACTCGTGACTGATCCGTTCACGAATCTCGTGGATAGCACCAGCGCGCCTGTTAATCCGAGCGGCAGCATTCAGCTTGAGATCAGCGACGGTCACTACGTCAATCCGAATCACAACGCGACCGAAGTATTCCTCAACACGAATGCGCTGCAGTCGTTGCGCGATTTGTCTACGGCACTCGGAAGCAACAACGTCGCCGGTATCAACACGGCGTTGCAATCGCTGCAGGATTCAAACGATCAGGTGCAAACACTGATCGGTACGCAGGGTTCCCGCAGCAGCGAGTTTATTACAACCGGCAATCAGCTTGACGCGCAGGAAGTGTCGCTGACGGATTATCGCTCGGACTTGCGTGACCTCGAAATTGAAAAGGCGATGGTGGAACTGGCCGGTCGCACGACTGGATATCAGGCGGCAATGACCGCCACGTCGAAAGTACTGGGTTTAAGCCTCGCGAATTATCTATAGAACATCTGTGACCCTCATTCAACAGTCCATGACAGCCGCTGCAGTCGCCATGCCAACACCAGAAGCTTCACTTGTTTCCGTCGATTCACTCGTGCTTGGCCAGGTTCAACTGCCAGCAACGTCCGTGTTTCATTTCGCAAACGGATTGCATGGATTCGAAACGCACTTCGAGTTTGCGCTGGTGCCAGCCGCGCGCGAAGGTTTGTTCTGGTTGCAGTCGTTGTCGGGACGTGACGTTGTGTTCCTGCTGATTGATCCGTTTGTCGCACTGCCGGGTTTTGAAGTGGACCTTGGCATCACCGAACGCGCACAGTTGCAGTTGGACAACCCGATGGATGTGCTGGTGCTTGCGATTGTCACGTTACCCGCGGGCAACGAAGGTTCACCAACCGCCAACTTCCGTGGGCCGATTGTGTTGAATTCACGCGCGCGTGTTGCCAGTCAGATCATGAGCGCCGTGCAGAGCCATGATGTTCGCACGCCTGTCGATTTGCACACACTGCCCGCTCGCGCGGAATAATTGCAGTGGCGCTGTGTATTGCGCAGGAGTCATACAGTGGTGATGACACAAACTCGCTGTTGCCGATAGAAATGATTGTCGCCGCGGTTGATGAAAACGCGGCGCGTGCACTGACAAAAATGCTCAGTGCACAACGTTGGAACTCGGTGCGCGTAGTGTTTCCGATCGCAATTGCCGTGCAACAGGCGCGTGAAACTGGCGCCAGCGCGGTATTTGTCGTTCCCGGCACCACGCTCGCACCCATGGCACTTGAAAGTGCGTGGTGGGCGCTTGAGACGCGTCCTGAAATTGGTTTCGTCGCTTTTGGTGATGAACGCGGGACGAAAACGCCACTGCTTGATGCCGTAGCGAATTGCGTAGTCGTGCGCGGTTCGTTGCTCACCGAGCGCGCGGCAGACAGTGATGCGCGTTGGCCCGGAATTGCGCCCGCTTTTGCGTTGCTGTCACAAAACAAGCGCGGTCACTTGATTCGCGAATCGTTCGTGACCCGACTTCTCGCCGCCGCAGCTCCCGATGCACCAGTTGCCAGGGTTCTCGCCGAACTTCGCGGGCAGGGATTAACCGACGCAGTGTTGGGTGACACCGGACACGACGTACCACCGCTCGAGCCACAGCAGATGCTGGACGAACGCCCAACGCCGCTGCACGACGACGCAGCAGCCTTGCCCAAATCGCTCGGCGTCGGCAAACATCGCGTGCTCGCGCTGCTGCAGGGATTTCCGATGGGTGGATACGCTGCATTCAACGCAGACTTCCTGCCACGTTTGGTCAAGCGCGGTCATGCGTTGACCGTGTGCACAACCGAAGTGTGGCGTACGGATTGGCGCCTTGATAGCGTGCGCGCGGCGACATCTGACGTTGTGCATGCGATTGGCGTCGTGCCGCTGATGTCGATACCACGTTACGTGAGTTATCTCATTGAGTCGCGCGGCATTGATGTGGTGCTGGTCAGTCATTCGCTCGTTGGTTATCGCATGTTGGCGTGGTTACGCCGGCAGCATCCCAGTGTCGCGTTTGTTGACTATGTGCACACTGATTGGTTCGAAGCGAATATGTACGGCAGTTACGCAGCGCTCGGTGCCGCGCACGCAGATTGGCTGGATGCGCAAATGGCAAGCAGCCGCACGTTGGCCAATGATTTGGTGCAGCGTGGTGCGCGCCCGGAAACTACGCTCGCACAAACCATCAATCTTGACGTGACCGATTGGGACCCGTCGCGTTTTCGCGCCGCAGAAATTCGCACGTCACTCGGCTGCAAACCTGACCAACCGCTGATTTTGTTTGCTGGCCGTCTTTCATCCGAAAAACGACCGTTGCTGGCCGTCGAATGCTGGCGCGCGCTTGTGGACTCGGGCGTTGACGCCAAGTTCGCGTTCGCGGGCAATGGGCATTTGCTGGGTGCGACGGTTGAAGCCGTTGAAAAGGCCGGACTGAAAGATCGCGTTGAATTTCTGGGCGAGCTTGATGGTGACATGCTGCGATACGTGTTCAGCGCGGCAGACATTTATCATGCGCCGTCAGAAATTGAAGGCATTGCGCGCGCGCTGTTTGAAGCGATGGCGATGCAATGTGTGCCCGTTGTTGCTGATGTTGGTGGCCAGCACGAATTGGTGAGTGCTGAATGCGGACGTCTCGTTGCACACGGTCCAAACGAGGTGCAGCGTTACGTCGAAGCACTGACCGCGGCGATCAACTCGAAGCACAAAATGCAGAAGGCGTCGCGCGCGCGCATCACGCAGCATTTCACGTCAGCGCAGTGTGTGGCAGGATTTGAGCAGGCGTTTAGCGTGGCCATTGTGCAGCGTGCCGCAAGTCAGCGCGCGGGTGTGCCGGCGGAGTCGCGTGCAGCGTCGCGTGAGTTGGCGGTCAGTGGATTGGAAACCATGCGCCGGCATTTTTGGCGGGCGCACGGTCGGTAAGCGAACTGGCGTTTTTTCAGCTGCACTTGCGAAATCGTTAAGACGATCTGCCAAATCTGCGTCTTGCTGTAAGCAGTTCG
>JBDTTO010000397.1:0-4201 GCA_039930585.1 Gemmatimonadaceae bacterium | reverse complement strand
CCGGATCCCCCGGAACCAGGGGCGAGTACATCGTCGTACCCGCAGGAGACACCATAAAACACGAACGTCAGCACCTCGCTTGAGGAGCTGCACCATCCGCGGCGAGCAACCTGAAACCTTCCAGGCTACCACTTCGTAGAAACTTCAGTTCTAAGTGAGCAAACCCTGATCGCTTTCCCGGTGTCCAACCCAGTGCGCTCACCATCGCGCGGCCCGGACTGCATTATCGGTGATCAGAATTTTTTACGTGTGACCTGGCAGGAAAAACTGTGGCGGGCAAACGACAGGGCGAGCACTATCTTCGCTGTGTCGTCGTATGTGTTGCAGACCGCTACAGTATGCTAGGGTGATGCGCCGCACAAGTGTTACAATAAGTGTACGAGCGGCGTATCCCACGTTTTTTGATACTGATCGTGCCTGCAACGGGACTAACCGCGAACTCTCGTTTCGCGTCACTCAAAGTGGTCCCAACGCAGAGTTCGTCACCTCATTTAGTCCCGCTCATCCCCGCGATTCATGTTCATGACGGCCCACCGTACACGCCCAACGTCCATCAGGCGGTTCTGCTCGCTTGCCTTCGCCTGCCTGTTGGTCGCGTGCGGCCAGGGGGCTTCGAACAACAACACGGGCTCAATCGCGAAAAAGCTTGCGGGGGACACACTCTCGGATTCGGCCCTGATGTCAGTAGCCGACCTTGGTCGTTACGAAGGCAGCGACAAAGCACCAATCTGGATCGTGATGGTCAGTGACTTCCAATGTCCGTATTGCAAGGAGTGGCACGACTCGACCCTTACGCAGGTCCGCCGCGAGTATGTGGAGACCGGAAAGGCGCGTCTGGCCTATCTCAATCTGCCAATTCAGGGACATCAGCACGCGGTGGTGCTCGCGAAAGCTTCGCTGTGCGCATCCGCGCAAAAACAGTTCTGGCCGTTTGCCAATGCCGTGTTCAGCAAACAACCAACGCTGCACAACCTGGCCGACGCGCATGCGCTTGTGAACAGCATCTCGGATAGCCTCAAAATGGATACGCCGGAATTCGTGCGTTGCCAGAAGTCGCCGGCGATTGACGCGCTGCTGCAAAGTGATCTGCGACAAGCCGGTCAGGCACGCATTCAGTCAACGCCAAGTTTTTTTGTGGGCAACTTCATTCTGCAGGGCGCTGTGCCGTTCACGAATTTCAAAACAGCGGTGGACAGCGCACTTGTTCTCGCTGCGCTCAAACACTGAACCCCGCAGCATCGGCGCTGTATGGCAGCGTCATCGCGATCGCCAAACTCGCGGCCACGTCACTGGCCGCGATCGCTCCGCGCAGTGAAAACAAACTCACACGGACACTGGTAGCGCGCGCGCGCGTTCTCGCGCGATGGCGCGCAGTGGTTGCGGACAAACGTGATCGCAACCGACCACTGGTCTGGTTTCATGCGCCTTCGGTTGGTGAAGGACTGCAAGCGCGTCCAATTATTGATGCACTGCGTGCGGCGCGACCGGATGTCCAAATTGCGTACAGCTTTTTTTCACCAAGTGCCGAGTCGTTTGCGAAATCGCTGAATGTCGACTTTGCGGAGTGTTTGCCGTTTGACAGTGTTGGTGACGCACAGGCGTTGATTGAAGTGCTTGCGCCGACTGCGTTGTTTTTTGTCAAACTCGATGTGTGGCCGAACTTCGTGCGCGTTGCAAAGGCGCGCGGTGTTATTGTCGGGATGATAAGTGCAACGGTGGCTCCGCAGTCGGGGCGCCAGGGCGTCATTGCACAGACGTTTTTGCGCGACGCTTATGCAGCCCTGGATGTAGTCGGTGCTATTGATTCACAGAACGGGCAACGATTAAGCGCACTCGGCGTTCCAGCAAATCGACTGAGTGTGAGCGGAGATACGCGTTTCGACCAGGTTCGTGCGCGAGCCGATCGTGCAGACGAAAGCAGCGCGTTATTGCGCGCACTGAAATCGGACAGACCAACGCTCATTGCCGGAAGCACATGGCCTTCAGACGAATCGGTGTTGTTGCCGGCATGGAAAGACATCAAGGCAAGTGTCACCAATGCGCGATTGATTATTGCGCCGCACGAGCCGACTGCAGCGCATCTGAATCCCATTCAGAACTGGGCCGCGAGCTCCGGATTATCGTGCAATCTGTTGCGCGAGGTGGAGCAGAATTTCGCGAAAGGCATTGCCGACGCAACAGACGTAATCATTGTCGATCGCGTGGGTGTGCTTGGCGACATTTATGCAATCGCCGACGTCGCATTTGTCGGCGGAGCATTTCATAAGGCAGGATTGCACTCGGTGCTTGAGCCGGCCGCATTCGGCAAACCAGTTGTATTCGGCCCGACGTACACGATGAGCCGCGAAGCAGGTTTGATGCTGGAACGCCACGCCGCACAATCGGTGTCCAATGCGGAAGCATGTGCGCGCGTAATCACCGAATGGTTTTCCAACGAAAACGCCCGATCGCAAAGTGGCGATCGGGCGAATACGTTCGTGCAATCAGAGCTGGGTGCGGCGGAGCGATCTCTTGCGCTTGTGTTGCGTGCCATCGGCCAATAGCAACTTCCGTCAAAGCTGCGACCGAAAACGCAACTGCAACGGCAACGGCAACGGCAACTGCAACTGCAACTGCGTAAAAAATGGACGCGGATATTACGGATCTCGCAAAAACGATTTCGCAGATCGGGCGAAATGAGAAGACAGTGGCGGTGTGGGGATCGAGCGCCGCAGTTCTTTTTCTTTGAATTGATTCGCGAGTGTTCGCTTACGCAGTTGGAGTTCGGTCAAAACTGGTCGCCACTTATTTCTTGGATGAAAGCGGCACCGGAATCCAGCTGATACCAACTGCAAACGAATCGTTACGACCAACGAGATCGGCGCCGCTGAAAGAACCGGCCATCCGAATTGCAAATTTCGGATTCACTTCGAAGTTCACGCCCAGGTCAAAATTCAAACTGAGCTCGGAGTTGTTGTTGTTTTTCGACGTGCAACTTGAGCACACATCAACTGAGACTCGCGGATGAACATACGGCGTAAGTGCCAGACCGCCTTCAAAGGGAAAGCGATGTCCCATCGAAACACCAACGGGCATGCGCAGTGTTGTTTGTCCAGCGCCAAACGCGAGACCTGCGCCGCCGGTCAGCAGCAGGTCAAGCGGTTGGTCGGCGGTCGCGCGCAGCAACTGCGCACCAACTGTCGCGCCACCGAACACAATCAGATTGTTGTCGCGTCCTTCGGGATCGCCAAGTCCGGCGTCCAGCGAGAAGTGGAAATCGTCGTTGATGCCTTCGCGCCACTGAAAGAACGCGACGGTCCCCTTCGATGCCGCGATACCGGCGGTGTAATCACGATTGGAAACTGTGGGCAGCTGAAACGACGGATAGCTGTACGCCTGCGCATAAACTGATTGCGACACGCAGGTGATTGAGCTCGCGATTGCGATGACTGACAGCGACAACAAACGTGATCGTTTCATGAGGACTCCGAGATATCGTGACAAACGTGTTTCGGATATTACGTGCGTACTATCCCATGGTTCCATCGGGACGGATCACAAAATTGACGGCGTGTGCGTACCATTTTTCGGCGACTCTGACCCCATTGAAAATTCGTACCATTTTTCGGCGACTCTGACCCCATTGATCGACCCCATTGATCCGAATGAGCGCAAAAAAACGGCCCCCGAACTTCTTCGGAGGCCGTTTCATTCTGTGTCGTGCAAGCGAATCACGCGGGTGTCGCTTTCTCCGTGACTACGCGCACCTGATCTTCGGCGACTTGCAGGAATCCGCCATCAACATCGAAACGCTGCGTGCCACCCTCGGTTGACTCCACACGCAGTGTGCCTTTGCCGAGCAGCGTCATCATCGGGGCGTGCATTGGCAGGATACCAACTTCGCCGTCGAATGCGGGCGCAACGATGCTCTTCGCGGCGCCTTCGAACAGAATGCGCTCCGGCGAAATCACCGAGACTGTGAGAGTGGCCACGAGTTATCAGCCTTGCAGTTTCTTGGCGTTGGCGACCACGTCGTCCACGCCGCCCGCCATGAAGAACGCCTGCTCTGGCAACGAATCAAATTCGCCTGCGCAGATGCGTTCGAACGACGAGATGGTTTCTTCGAGCTTGACGTACTTGCCGGGAATACCCGTAAACTGTTCGGCCACGGCAAACGGCTGCGACATGAAACGCTGCAGACGACGCGCGCGACCAACAACCA
>JBDTTO010000396.1:0-4210 GCA_039930585.1 Gemmatimonadaceae bacterium | reverse complement strand
TGCTCTCAATGACGGCGCGCAGGTGACGGTTGAGACGCGTCAGCGCGTGCGGGCCGTCGCCGACCGCTTGGGATACGTGCCGCATAGCGGGGCGCGCAGTCTCATCACGCGAAAGACCGGAACGCTGGGCGTGCTGCTGCCGGATCTCTACGGCGAGTTCTTTTCCGAGCTCATTCGCGGCATCGATCAGACGGCGCAACGCCACGGCTACCATATGGTGCTGGCCAGCTCGCACAGCGATGCGCGCGAAATCGGGGCCGCCGTGAGCAACATGCGTGGACGTGTGGACGGCTTTGTCGTCATGTCGCCGGATGTCGCCGCGTTGCCGGCCCTCGCGGCACTTGCCAGCACGTTTCCCACCGTTGTCCTAGGCGCCGGTCCGGAAATGGGCGCGTTTGCGACAATCTCCGTTGCGAATTTTGACGGCGCAGTCGCAATGGCGCGTCACCTGCTCGAATTGGGTTACAAACGGATCGGATTTATTCGCGGACCCACCGGCAACGTGGATGCCACCGATCGCCTGCGCGGTCTGCGCTCGGTCATGAAGGAGACGTCTGGCGTCGTGCTTCGCGAATACAGCGGTGACTTCCGTCAGGAAACGGGATACATGGTCACGCAGAAATTATTGCGCGAGCGTGATCGTCCCGACGCGATTTTCTGTGCAAATGATGCGATGGCAGTTGGCGTCATTGGCGCCTTGCACGAAGCGGGTTTGCGCGTGCCCGATGACATCGCGGTGGTCGGATTTGATGACATCCCGATCGCACGCTTTCTCACGCCTCCTCTCACCACCGTTCGCGTTCCGATTGCTGAACTCGGCTCGAGCGCGACTGAACGTTTAATCGATGCACTGCGTGGCGGCGTACCGCTCGCGGCGCATCGGGAAGTTGTACCAACCTCGCTCGTTCTTCGCGCCTCGTGTGGCGTAAACCGTCGTGAACCAATCAGGAGACCGGACCGATGATTTCCCTTGTGTGTTCAAATCGAATGCGACAGTTCGCCGCGCGCACGTTGGTGCGTGTGGCTGGATTGTCTCTGCAACATCAGGTGCGCGCACTCGCCGGTGTGATGCTGTTTTCAGCGCTCGCGACGTCAGTCTCGGCGAATGCGCAAACTTCAACGGGAACGTTGCGCGGCCTGGTAACGTCAGGCACCAATGAACCCGCCGTTGGCGCTACGGTCAGTGCCCGCAATGTCGCGTCGGGACTGACACGTACGGTGCTGACCAACGAACGCGGCTACTACGTGTTGCTTGGACTCGTCGCGGGCGATTACGACGTGACGGCAAAACGGGTTGGCTCGGAAGCGGTCACGAAGCGTCAACAAGTGCAGATTGGTCAGACGCTCACGCTTGATATCACGCTGCAGACGACGACGACAACACTCGCGCAAATTCAGGTGACGGCGGCAACACCGGCTTCTGAAACGCGTACGTCGGAAGTGGCAACGAATGTCAGTCAGGCGCAGATTGAAAAGCTGCCGACGTCCGACCGCAACTTCCTCTCGTTCGCGCAACTCGCGCCGGGCGTGCGTATCAGCGGAAGCAACAACGAAGCCACTTCAAAAACATTCTCCGCCGGTGCGCAGCCGGCACAGAACGTCAACATCTTCATTGATGGCGCGAGTCTCAAGAGTGACGTGCTGCCCTCTGGCTTGTCGGGCCAGGATGCCAGTCGTGGCAATCCGTTTCCACAGAACGCCGTACAGGAATTCCGCGTAATCACGCAGAACTACAAGTCGGAATACCAGAAGGCGACCAGCGCCATCATCACCGCCACCACAAAGTCGGGATCGAACAAGTGGGAAGGCAATCTCTTCGGATACGGACAAGGGACAAATTTCACCGCACTCGATACGTTTGCGCTCGCGCAAAAAGGAGCGCCGAATGCGAACTTCATCCGTCCTACGCTCAAGCGTTACATGGCGGGTGGCAGCATTGGCGGCCCGCTCGTAAAGGACAAGCTGTTTATGTTTGCGTCGTACGAGACAAACATTCAGGATCGCGCGAACACCGTAAATTTTGGAACGCTGCCCACAGCGCTTCCAGATTCCGTAAAATCGCAGTTCAATGCGCAGTTGGGTTCGTTCACGTCGCCGTTCCGCTCCAACCTCGCATTCGGCAAGCTGACGTTGCAGCAATCCGAGAAGACGTCATATGAAGCGTCCTACTCATTGCGACACGAAACAGACGTGCGCGGTTTTGGAGGCGGTACGAGTTTTCAATCCGCTGAAAACGTTCGCAACGATGTGAACAATGTGGTCGTCAAGCGCACGTTTGCTTCCGGCAACAGTTTGCACGAAACACTGTTCAATTTTTCACGCGCCACATGGAATCCATCACCCGAAGATGACGGCACGGTCGGTCGCAACTATTTCGGCGCCGGTCGACTGGGTGGACGCGACACATACCAGAAGTTCTTGCAGGATCGCTTCTCGCTGCGTCATGACTTCACCTATACCGGCTTCAACGCTGGTGGCGAACACGTCATCAAGTTGGGCGGTAATGCAGACGCACTCAAATACTCGGCAACGAAAAACTTCAACGGAAATCCCGTTTTCAATTTCCGCTCGGACGAAAACTTCGCGTTCCCGTTTGAAGCGCAGTACGGTACGGGAAATCCGACGATCGCGCGCAACAATCAGCAGCTTGGTCTGTATGTGCAGGATGACTTCACGCCTGTGCAGCGACTCACGATCAATGCCGGCATTCGCTGGGACTACGAAAGCAATCAGTTCGACAAGGACTACGTCACGCCTGCAGCAGTCGTACAGCAGTCGGCGCCATTCAATATCCCGTCCAGCTATTTCTCGACGGGCAAAGAACGCAAAGCCTTCCTTGGCGCATTCCAACCGCGCCTTGGTTTGTCATATGCGCTGAACGAATCGCAGAAGACAACGATCTTTGGCGGCGCTGGTCTGTTCTACGATCGCAACAACTTCAACAACGGTCTCGATGAACGTTTCCGTTTGCAATATGCAGTCGGCACGTTCCGCTTCAGCACGAACGGATTGCCGCGGGACGGGCAACCGACGGTTGTGTGGCAGCCGAAGTATCTGACGAAAGCCGGACTGAATGAGTTGCTCGCGACAGGTACAACTGGCAAGCCGGAAGCCTTCCTCATCAACAACGACACGCGTCCGCCCAGCGCGGTGCACTACAACGCGGGCATTCGTCAGTTGGTGGGAAACTGGCAGTTGTCCGCGACGTACATGGGCGCGCAAAGCAAGAACGGTTACACCTACATCCGCGGCAGTCGCAATCCGAACGGAGAATGCTGCGCCTCGTTGCCGTCGTATGGTGCCTTGCTGCTTTCAAGCAACGGACCGAAAACGTGGTACAGTGCAGTGGCCTTGCAGGCCAATCGCCCGTATCAGAACAACGGCGCGAACAAGTTCAATTGGGGTGTCGGATTTACGTACACCGTGCAGAAAGCCGAGCGTATTGGCGGTGACTTGTTCTCACTCGACTATCGTACAGTCGAAGACTATCCCCGCACGCCGTCGCAGAACGACATTCCGGTCACGATCGTCGGGAACTGGATTCTTGACATACCAGTACTCGGCGGTATCCAGTGGTCAGGCTTGCTCAACCTGAGTTCCGGCGCGCGGTTTGATATCAATGACCACTCCGCTGGTGATTTAATCGATCAACAAAAGCTCCGCCTGTCCGCCGGTCGCACGCCGACTGAATCATTCCTGGGCATTAACGCATTCGGCTACCGCAACATCGACATGCGTTTGCGCAAGGATATTCCGTTCGGTTCGAATCGCATCGGTATCGTCGGTGACTTTTACAACGTCTTCAACTACCAGAACTTTGGATGCTTCAATGGGTTCATTTCCTCGAATCCGAACGATCGCAAGGGATACGGTAAGCCCGGTTGCACCGTTTCCGATTCGCGTCGCGTTCAAGCTGGCCTGACCTATGACTTCCGGTAATTCCCGGTCGAACTCACTGCGCGAAGTGCCTACACTCGCACTTCGCGTAGGTGAGCGCAAAGACTCCAAGAATACCCGCAGCGCAATGAGCTTCGTGCTCATTGCGCTGGCAGTTTTTTCGACGGCATGTACACGCAATCCATCAACGGCGCCCATCGCCGCGCCCGAGTTCACGCCAAGTGCACGACAAACCGCACTACTCGACACTATTGGTCAACGCACCTTTCAATGGTTCTGGGACACAACCGATCCAAATACCGGCCTGACGCCA
>JBDTTO010000395.1:0-4212 GCA_039930585.1 Gemmatimonadaceae bacterium | reverse complement strand
AAGAAATGACCGCGCAGCAGGTTGACGGGATGACGAGCAACAGTGAATGGACGGGCGTGCCGGTGTCCGTCATCTTGCGCGAGGTTGGTGTGCAGCGCGGAGTTGATTGGATGTTGGCCGAAGGTGGTGACGCGGCGCGAATGGCGCGCAGCATTCCCATGACGAAAATGATGGATGACGCGCTTCTGGTGTACGCGCAAAATGGTGAACCGCTCCGACAGGGTGTTGGTTATCCCGTACGCTTGTTGGTGCCCGGTTACGAAGGCAACATGAATGTGAAATGGCTGCGTCGTCTCGAAGCCACGCCGCGAGCGACCTTCACGCGCAACGAAACGGCGAAATACACCGATCCGCTCGCTGACGGAACGGTTCGATATTTCAGTTTCGTACTCGATGCAAAGAGCGTCATCACGTCACCCACGTATCCAGCGAAAGTCACGGCAGGTTGGTGGCCCGTGAGTGGACTTGCGTGGACTGGCCGTGGACGCATCACGCGCGTTGAAGTCAGTACCGACAGCGGAAAAACATGGAGCGATGCGCAGTTGCAAACGCCGTCACTTGATCGAAGCCATGTGCGATTCGTTCACATGTGGAAGTGGGATGGCGCACCAACACGTTTGCTTAGTCGCGCAACGGACGAAACGGGTTACGTGCAACCATCGCTCGCCGAATACACGCGCGTGCGTGGTCCCGGAACGGACTACCACTTCAATGCCATTCGCGCGTGGGATGTCACGGCCGACGGCAGTGTGTTTTTCGGAGTCGACGCATGAGCCCGAATCCGAATGACAATTCAAACAAGACGTTGACACTCGCGCGTTTCACGTCGCGTGCACGCAACAAGAAGCGTCTCGGTATTCTCGCGCTTTTCATGGTTGGCGCATGTGCGAAAGGCAACAGCGCAGGAGAGAGCAAGTTTGGCGAAGGCGCTCCATCCGAGCGCCCCGTTACGCCGGCTGCGTGGCCAAAGAGTTACGATCTGGGCCAGCCGGCCTCTCCTGCCGCCGTTGCGTTGCTGGACACCGATGTTGATACGACGGGCGCTGGACTTCCCGAGGGACACGGCACCGCGGCCGAAGGCGCCGTCGTCTACGCCTCGAAATGCGCCGGATGCCACGGAGCCCGGGGAGAAGGCATCGCTCCATCGCCAATCCTCATTCAGCCGCTCATCGTTGGCGACACATTCCCCTGGGCAAAAAAACCGGGTGCTCCGAAAACTGTCGGTAACTATTGGCCCTTCGCCACAACACTGTTTGGCTATGTTCGGCACTCGATGCCGTCATCATCGCCAGGATCGCTTTCTTCCACCGAAGTGTACCAGGTGGTAGCATACATATTGGCAGAGAACGGAGTTCTTGCGCGCGATGCAGTTCTGGACGCGCATTCACTACCGGCAGTCAAGTTGCCCATGCGAGGGCGCTTGGTAATCGACACGCGACGAGGCGGCGCCGAGGTACGATGAAATGAGTGAACGGTCAGTACTGGAAAGTACGACCCACAAAACGCAGTCCAGTGTCGACCGCTCAGCCGAACTTCGGTTGCAGCTGGCGCTGGCGGCAGCCGGACTTGGCACGTGGGACTGGGATCCGTCAACGGATCTGGTTACCTGGAACGACGCACACGAAAGAATTTGCGGATTTCTCCCAGGTACGTTCTCAGGAAAAGGGCAGGACTATCTCGCCCTCATCATTCCTGAAGACCGGCATCTCGCCGACGACGCGCTTTTGCGTGCACGCGAGGACCACGTCGAATATCGCGCCGAATATCGCATTCGCCGCCACAGTGACGGCGCGATTCGCTGGGTGATAAGTCGGGGCGCGTATTTCTACGACAACCTTGGTCGCCCCACCTGGGCCGCCGGAATCATTGCGGATACGACCGAGCGCAAAGAGACCGAAGCGGCCATGCGTATCACCGAGCAGCGTCGACAGCTCCTGTTTGAGCGCAATCCGCTGCCCATGATGGTGGTCGATCCAAACACGCGTCGGTATCTCGAGGTGAACGACGCCGCCGTTGCACAATACGGCTACTCGCGCGAGCAATTTCTCACGATGCGCACGGATGATTTGCGACCACCCGAAGACGTGGAACGCATGATTTCGGCGTTTCGTACACGAGCGCCCGGCGGCTCGGAACGTGGCGTGTGGCGGCATCGCACGAAAGACGGACGCATTCTCATTGTCGAGATCGTTTCGCACGACACGAAGATCGATGCACAGCCAGTGTTGGTGGTCTCTGTACTGGATGTCACAGCTCGTGAAAAGGCACTGGAGGCGTTGCGCGCCACGTCGTGATCGGTGAAGGTTCGAAGATGAAACTCCCGATGGCTCTGCTTCCGATCGTGATGTGTTTGGCGCTTAACGCGCCCCAGGCTCAAGTTCCGAAAGTTACCGCGACAACCGCGCCGGAGGTCGCGCCCGGCAATAGTGCGGATTCACTCGCGATTCGCACGCTGGTGATGTCAGGAAAACATCCAGGCATGCGGTTCGGCCAGCTCGCAGATATCAGCGACGATTTGCGTCGCCTCTACGACTCGTCCGCATGGCAACCGCGATGGATCGCGGTAACTAATGCGGGGCCGAACGCAACTTACAAACCGTCGCAGTCCGCAGTGGAACTGGTGGCGTCAGTCAATCTGTCGCTGCTGCGGGGTTTGTATCCCGAAGATTATGACGTCAGCAAACTGCCGGCGTTGATGTTGATGCTCAGTACGCCAAATGAGCGTGCGGAATACGACGTCGCATTTTCGGCAAACGCGCTGCGGTTGGTGCGTGCGCTGCACGAAGGTCGATTGAAGCCTTCGGAGGCGCACGCAGAATTGCGCATTCCGCGGCCAAAGTATGACGCCGCTGCGGTCGTGCGCGTGATGGCGGATTCAGCCGGCCTTGAAAAACGTCTTGACGCTGAAGAACCGCCATTCGTTCATTATCAATTGCTCAAGAAATCGCTGGCGAAGTATCGATTGCTGCGTTCGGACAGCGCGTTGGTCAATCTGCCAAAGCTGCGTCCCAAAGAAATTGTGCATCCGGGCGAGGTGTACGAGGGCACCACGCAACTGCGCAAACTTCTGACGGCGGTCGGCGATTTGCCTATCGAGAAATACGGGCCCAATCCCGACTCAACACTGTTACTCGGCGATATCCTCGAAGGGCTGACGCATTTTCAGAAACGTACCGGTCTCGAAGCCGACGGTAATATCGGCCCGATGACAATTGCGGCACTACGTCGTCCGTTTGATTCGCGTGAACGTACGATTGAGTTGTCGCTGGAACGCTGGCGTTGGTTGCCGCGCACGTATGGGGCGCCGCCAATTCTGGTCAATCTTCCGGCGTTTCGCCTGTATGCGTTCAGCAGCAACAGCGATGACGAGAAAGATTTGTTGACGATGGATGTCGTGATTGGCGGCAGCTTTGACAAAAAGACACCCATCTTCAGCGATACGCTGCGGACCGTTGTGTTTTCGCCGTACTGGGACGTGCCCATCAGTATTTCGAAAGCAGAAATTATTCCGAAGGCGCGCAAGGACATCGGTTATCTCGAAAAGAACCACTACGAGATTGTGCGCGGTGATGCAGACGCTTCTCCTGTGCTACCCAACGACAATGCATCACTCGATTTGGTGGCAAAGGGAGTTGCGCGTATTCGCCAACAGCCGGGTCCAACCAATTCGCTGGGCGGTGTGAAGTTTCTGTTTCCGAATTCGTATAACATTTACTTTCATGACACGCCGTCGCGCACAACCTTTTCCAAAGCGCGTCGCGACGTGAGTCATGGTTGTATTCGTTTGTCGCAGCCGGCCGCGCTCGCGCAGTTCCTGCTGGCTGATCAACCGGAGTGGACCACGGCCGCGATTGATTCGTCAATGAAACTGGAAAAGCCGCATCGCGTTGGCGTCAAACAACCGCGGCCGGTTTTCATTCTGTACTCGACCGCCATGGCCACGCAGGATGGACAGACGCACTTCTATCCGGATATCTACGGTTACGATAAGGAGTTGATTGCGAAGTTGCAGAAGTCGTATCCGTATGTGCACTAAGCGAGAGGCGATCATGAGCCGCGCGCGCCTGTTGCTGCGCATGCAAACGAGTGCTGTGCTCGTTGCGACTGCCGTGTTGACGGCTGTTGTGCCAGTGCATGCACAACTTGGATTGATGAAGCCGCGAGCGGCCGGTGGCGACGCACCAGCGCAGGTGATAATCACGGCGGCGCCCG
>JBDTTO010000394.1:0-4212 GCA_039930585.1 Gemmatimonadaceae bacterium | reverse complement strand
GGCGCGCAACGACTGCGTGCCCGCGCTCGTGCCCAGCTTCCATGAACCAACCGTGGCCACGCCGCTGGCATTCGTCACTTGTTGCGCTCCGGTAATCGTACCGGCGCCGGACACCACGGCAAACGTTACGGCCACGTTTGGAACGGCATTGCCGTATTGATCAACCGCGCGAACGGCGGGCGGTGTTGCGACTTCGCTGCCAACCACACCCGACGGCGCAGTGTTGATGACGTTGAGCGCTGAAACGGATGACGGCGCAACAGTGGCCGTGATAACGACCGGCTGAGTACTGGCGCCGACCACTGTGGCCGTAAGTGTCTGAACGCCTGAGATCGGACCGAGTGTCCAGCCGCCGGGCGAGGCGACACCGTTCGCATCGGTCTTGGACGAATCGTTCGTAAGCCGGCCTGCACTGGTCGTCCATTTCACTGAGACATTGCCGAAGCCGCGCCCGTGCTGATCCTTGATCGTCACCGTTGGCGCCGGAGAAATTGGCGCGCCCGCGATACCGGTTACGCTCGATCCTGATGTGGCCACAAATGTCGTGGCGACTTGCGGGTCATCTTTGCCGCATGCGGCGAGAACCAGAATTGGAACGACACGTGCCAGTAGACCCCACGGGGCCGAAACACCTTTGGACATTCAGACCTTGGTTGCGAAGGAAGAAGTTGATGTACAATCAGCGAATTGCTGCCCAAATGCGAGGGTGCATTCGTCACGTGATTGGCGTGCGGGGTTCCTTCGCACGCGACACGCACTCCAATTTAGGGGATGCAGATTCCTGTCGAGAGTTACCGGCTGTCCAATGGCCTCACCGTCGTCCTGTCGCGGGACCATACCGCGCCGATCGTAGCGGTCAACCTGTGGTATCACGTAGGCTCCGCAAACGAGCGTTTGGATCGCACCGGTTTTGCCCATCTCTTTGAACACATGATGTTCCAGGGATCGGCCAACGTGGAAGCGAATGAACACTTTGAACTTGTGCAACGCGCCGGGGGCACACTGAACGG
Organism: Gemmatimonadaceae bacterium; assembly: GCA_039930585.1. Classification (GTDB taxonomy): domain Bacteria; phylum Gemmatimonadota; class Gemmatimonadetes; order Gemmatimonadales; family Gemmatimonadaceae; genus Gemmatimonas. Next base: position 3,202 of record JBDTTO010000394.1, on the reverse strand, counting down.
CAGCACATGGCTCGAGCGGACGAACTACTACGAAACGATGCCGTCGCACCAACTCGCGATGGCGCTGTGGCTCGAGTCCGACCGCATGGGGCGCATGGTGCCGGCACTCACGCAAGTCAAACTCGATACGCAACGCGACGTCGTGAAAAACGAACGCCGCTGGTCGATCGACAATCAGCCGTATGGTACCTGCTGGGAAAAATTGCAGGAGCTCGTTTTCCCGCCCGAACACCCATTTCATCACTCGCTCATCGGATCGATGCAGCATTTGAGTGATGCCTCGCTGGAAGACGTCGCCGATTTTTTCCGCACGTATTACACGCCCGACAATGCCGTACTCACGATCGCCGGCGATTTCGAGCGCGACGAAGCGGCGCGCATGATCGAGGAATATTTCGGATGGATACCGCGCGGCGAGGGACGTCCCGCCCTGCCCGACATGACCTTGCCGCCGACGTTCGGAAATTCGCCGCGCGAAGTTGTGTACGACGCCGTTGCGCTGCCGCGCCTGTTTGTGTGCGCGCGTTCGCCAGTTTTTGGCACGGATGGTTACTACGCGGCCAGTCTGACCAGCGCGATTCTGGGACTGCGTACCGGAAGTCGGCTCGAGCGAAATCTCGTGCGCGGCCAACGCATTGCGTCGCAGGCCGCCGCGTTCACGTTTGATCTCGCGAAAGGCAGCGACCTGTTTGTCGTCGACGTAACGGCGCACCCCGAAGTGTCTCCGGAACAGCTCGAAGCCGCGGTGATTGCAGAACTGGATGCGTTGCATAAGGAAGGCGTAACGGCGGCCGAAGTGGCCCGCGCACTGGCACTGGTCGAAACAGGTTTTGTTACGTCGCTGCAATCCGCAGCCGAACGCGCCGATCAACTGTCGCGGTTCACCACGTACTTCGGCGATCCGTTGCTTGCAAACACGCAGGTCGAACGGTATCAGGCGGTCACGGTCGCGGATGTAAATGCGTTTGCACGCGAACGACTTGGACCCGACAACCGCGCAATTCTCTGGTACCTGCCAGCGGACGAATCCGACGGAGCGGAAATTCCGATCGACGGCGCCTTGGCGATCACGGGAATTTGACACTCATGAGCAACGCTACCCTATCGAATTTGAGCGCCTCGCCGGCGAGTCTCACCAACGCACCGCCGCGCCCGCAGCCCGGCATACCGCGGCCGTACGCTTTTCCAACATTCGAAACGCGTATTCTGCCAAACGGACTGCGCCTCGTGGTCGCACCAATTCACAGCTATCCGGTTGTCACGGTGCTCGCGGTTATCGAAGCTGGGGCGACGCGCGATCCTGTGGGATGCGAAGGACTGGCGCAGCTTGCGACACGCGCGCTCGCCGAAGGCACCGGCACCATGGATGCACTGCAGCTGGCTGAACGCCTCGAGTCACTTGGCACAACACTCGACACGGGCGCGGATTGGGATTCTGCGATTGTACAACTCACATCACTCGCGTCGCGTGTTGGCGATGCGTTTGCCGTGTTGTCCGAAGTGTTGCGCACACCATCGTTTCCCGAATCAGAGCTGGAACGTTTGCGCGCCGAACGCATGGCGGATCTCGCACAACTACGCGCCGAACCGCGTGGACTGGCCGATGTGTATTTCTCGCGCCTTCTGTACAACGAAGGTTCACGTTTTGCGCGATTGGCCGGTGGTGATGAAACGTCGGTGCAGAAACTCGATCGCGCCGAAGTTCTGCGTTTTCACGACCAATATTTTCGCCCGAACGCCACTGCACTGATGGTCGTTGGTGACATCACGGTTGAAGCTGCGCTCAAACTCGCGAGCGAGAATTTCGGTGATTGGGCAGGCGAAGCGCCGGCCGTAAAGGAACCGCTGGATCGCGCGCGCTACACGGATGCACGCGTTCACGTCGTCGCTAAAGCCGATGCACCACAGTCAGAGTTGCGTGTTGGACACGTGGCCGTGCCGCGGGAACATCCGGACTATTTTCCGCTCGTGGTGATGAACGCGATTCTGGGTGGATTGTTTTCGTCGCGACTGAATCTGAATTTGCGCGAAGCTCACGCGTACACGTACGGTGCACATTCGGCATTTGACTGGCGGAGAGCAGCCAGTCCGTTTGAAGTGTCGACGGCGGTAGAAACTGCAGTTACCGCAGCGGCACTGCGCGAAGCGTTGTCGGAAATCTCGCGCATGCGGGAAGCGCCCGTCACCGACGCAGAGTTATCGCTTGCAACCAGCTATCTGGACGGAGTATTTCCGATTCGATTTGAGACGACCGCGGCAGTCGCGGGCGGATTGGCAAACGTCGAGATATTCAGGCTCGCATCAAACTACTTTGACACGTATCGCGAGAAAGTGCGGAGTGTGACGGCCGACGATGTACTCAGAGTGGCCAGAGAACATTTGGACCCCAGCAAACTGCAGATCATCGTGGTTGGGGATCCGGAGAAGATTGTGGCGGAGCTGGAAGAGTTGAGAGTGGGAGAAGTTACGGTGCACGACCCGGCGGTTGAGCGCTGACACACAGGCAACCAACGAGAATTCAGGCAACGGAAGAGTTCAGGGTTCAGGGTTCAGAGTTCAGAGTTCAGGGAAAGGGCCCCGGTAGAATTCAGAAAGTTCAGAGTGAAGAGATCAGAGGTCAGAGTTTTTGAGAGAAAGGGAAAGAAGATTTACAGTTATTCACCATCAACAAAACATCAGTGTCGCCAAAGAAAGTTTTGTCAAAAGAAGAGCAGCCGTTTGAAATCCGAAGCTCAAAGATTCAGGGACGCGGAGCGTTTGCGACCAAACCAATTCGCAAAGGCGCGCGCATCATCGAATACCTGGGCGAAGCGATCACACACGAAGAAGCCGACCGCCGCTACGACGACGATGATGCGAAAGGACGGCATCACACATTCCTGTTCATTCTTGACGACGACACTGTTCTCGATGCGCGCAAAACACGCTGCGACGCGAAATATCTGAACCATTCGTGTGATCCGAATTGTGAAACCGTCATCGAAGACGGACACATCTGGATTGAAGCCATCAAACCAATCACGCCCGAACAGGAATTGGTGTACGACTACCAATTCGAATTCGACGATGATTACGACGGCGACGACATTCGTTACTACGCCTGTCGCTGCGGCACTGCCAAGTGCCGAGGTACGATTATCAAGGTGCCGGCGTACATGAGGAGCACGGTGAAAAAGTGGCTTGCGGGTGACGATGTGCCGCG
>JBDTTO010000393.1:0-4213 GCA_039930585.1 Gemmatimonadaceae bacterium | reverse complement strand
TTCACTGGATTCCAAAGAAATTTCCGGTTCGCCGGTTCTCGTTCTTGACCACGTGAACGGTCGATTGGCGATTTCGCGCGACGGAGCGTTGTTGTACGCAGACGGCGATCCGATTCCGCGCTCCGAACTGATGTTTGTCAGCCGTGATGGAAAAGCAGAATCAATCGACCCGACATGGCGTGCCAACTTCGCGTCGGTGGCGCTGTCGCCTGACGGTAAGCGGATTGCGGCGACTATTGTTCAGGACAACGGGGAGGAGCACTTGTGGGTGAAGACGATCGGCGGAGATCCGCCGGTGCGGCTCACCTTCGACAAAGGCCAGCACACTGCTCCAACATGGAGTGCTGATGGCCGGACACTCATGTACAACAGATTTTTGGCTGACACCAATTGGTTGATGTCACGCACAGCCGATGGTTCGGGACGCGATTCAATTCTGCAACACAGTTCGAACTGGGTGATTGAATCGGCGGTTTCGCGTGATGGTGTCTGGCGTGTGCAACGCGAGTATCATCGCACCGATGGAACGCGCGACATTTTTGCGCGCCAGACTTCCGGCGACACCACGATACGCGCAGTCATTGCAACGCCCGCAAGCGATTTCTCGCCGACGCTGTCGCCCGACAACAAATGGATGGCATACGCCTCCGAAGAGGGTGGCGCGCTTGGCGTTTGGGCCGCGCCGTTTCCTGTTTCGAATAACGTGCGGCGGGAAATTTCGCCTGCTGGCGGATGGGAACCACTCTGGTCGATTGATGGTCGCGAACTGTTTTATGTAAGCCCGGCAGATTCACTCGTGGCAGTGAGTGTCGGAGGTACGGATAATCTGACTGTTGGCGCGCAGCACGCACTTTTTTCACTGGACCCATATCGTCGGTTTCATTCACATCGCGCATACGATGTGCGTCCCGGTGGCGGCTTCATCATGATTCGTGATGGAACGCCGAACACACTTGATCTGGTATTGGTGGACAACTGGTTTGCTGAGTTGCGGTCGAAATTGAAGTAGCTGGAGTAACAATGAGCCTTGACGACAGATAAAGTTAGTTTATCCTAAATAATGAATTATTTAAAGCTTAATCGGCACGATCGCCGGTCGGGACCCGAAAACTCCTCGGCTGTCAGTCAAACCGTTGAGAAACGGATCGTCAGACTTCTCGCGGCAGGTGCGCTGCTCGTGAGCGGTGTTGGCTGCACGGACGCACTCCTGCCGGGCGCACCAGCGCAGAACTCCGTCCTCGAAGGTCCACTTGAGGCGCTCACCACCGAACAACGAGCCGCATTCATGCGCGGCGATGCCGAGTTTTCGCGGACGTTTTCTGAGCGCGATGGGCTAGGTCCGATCTTTATTGCGCAGTCGTGCGAGTCATGCCACGCCGGAGATGGAAAAGGACATCCACTGTTCAACATCACGCGCTTCGGGCGTTGGGATGGCAGTCAGTTCAATCCACTGGCAAGCGAAGGCGGACCTCAACTGCAGCACCGCGCGATTCGCCAATATCTGGGCGAGGTCGTTCCGGCGTCATCAAATGCGGTTGCGCGTTTTACGCCGCCCGCCGTGACGGGACTTGGTCTACTCGAATCGGTTAATGATGCCGACATCATCGCGCTAGCCGATCCGAATGACATTGATGGTGACGGCGTATCCGGTCGTGTGCATTGGGTTGATTCAACCGAGCTAATCAGCGCATCAATTGCGAAGAGTGCCGGGCTATCGCCGAACAGCGCGCGTCACGTCGCCGTGAATGGGAAATACATTGGCCGATTTGGCAAGAAGGGGCGCGTCGTCACGCTGCTGCAGCAAACGGTGCAGGCGTATATCGAAGACATGGGTGTCACGAGCGACTTGCTGCCGCAGGATATTGTCAACACACAAGTTGGTACGCTCGCGCATGATGACGTCGCCGATCCCGAAGTACCGCTCAGTGTCGTGAGCCGCGTTGCCTTCTATTTGCGGGCGCTTCGCTCACCACCGCGCCGAGGATTGGGTGAGGCGGATGTGAAATCGGGAGGCGCATTGTTTGTAAGTGTCGGCTGCGCGAAATGTCACACGACTGAAATGCGCACAGGAAAGAACGATATCGCCGCACTCAGCGACGTAACGTTTGCGCCGTTCACGGATTTGTTATTGCACGATATGGGCGCAGATCTCGACGATCGGTACACGGAGGGCCATGCGGCGTCTTCTGAATGGCGCACCGCACCACTGTGGGGAATTGGACTGGCCGAAGGTTCGCAGGGAGGGGCCGCATACTATTTGCACGACGGTCGCGCACGCACGCTGCGCGACGCTATCGGTTATCACGGCGGCGAGGGATCACGAAGCCGCGCCGCGTTTGCCGCACTGAGTGCCGTGCAGCAGGAACAGCTTTTGCGCTATCTGAGGTCATTGTGATGAACAATAATAATTTTGAAACCGATACGCACACTATAAGCCGTCGTGCGTTTGTAACGCAGTTGGAAGTGCTGGGCGCTGCATGTTTGTTGCCCACAGTGCTCGCATCGTGCGCATCCGTGCGATACGCAAAAACTGTAACTGAAAACGAACGCATTGTTGTGCCGCGAGCGGAACTGTCGACCGTCGGCACTGCATTAATCGAAACGCCCGACGACCAGCTACCGCTCTTTCTCAAACGCATCAACGAGTCGGAATTCATTGCGCTCTCGACCAAGTGCACGCATCGCGGGTGTCAGGTTGAATCTGCGGGCAATCAACTCGTGTGTCCGTGTCACGGAAGCGAATTCTCGCTGACGGGCCAGCGTACCAAAGGGCCGGCTGAAAAACCGTTGACGCGTTTTGCCGTGACATTTGACGAACGCAACCTATACGTAAGCCGCAAACCGGTTCCAGAATGAAAACATTTCGTGCATTCATGGCGAGTGTTGCGCTGTTCGCTCCACTCTCGTCAACGGCCGCGCAAACCGACACCACGCGTCGCGACTCAACATCCGTGCAGGGCGCCATCTATCGCCGACCATTTATCGGTTCGGCGGGATCTGCATCGATAGGCGGCTACATGGAAGCAAACGCAAATTATCTCGTGACCGATGGCGCTACCGATGGATTCTCGAGCGAGATGCGACGCTTCAATATTTTTCTGTTTGCGCCGGTTGGTGCGCGCCTTCGTTTCACATCCGAACTCGAATTTGAACACGGCACCGAAGAAATCGCGCTCGAAACCGCGCTGCTCGACTATCAGATTACATCAGCGCTGGTTTTTCGTGGCGGCATTCTGCTCGTGCCAATTGGCGGATTCAACCAGAATCACGATGGACCGCGTTGGGAGTTTGTCCAGCGTCCACTCTCCGCAACAGAAATCGTACCGTCAACACTTTCCGAAGTTGGATTTGGCGCGAATGGTCGTTTTTTCCTGGGCAAATCAACACTGACCTACGACGCGTACCTCACGAACGGACTAAACGACGGGATTATTCTGAATCAAAGCGGCAAGACCCGCCTTGCGGAGGGCAAAGGTGGTGAACAGCTGGAAGAAGACAACAATGGCTCACCCGCATTTAGCGCGCGCGTCGCACTTCAACACGGAAAGTTTGGTGAAGTTGGCGTGTCGCACTACAACGGCGTTTACAACACGCACAAGATCGAAGGTGAAGCGGTAGATTTGCCGCGGAAAGTTTCCATCACAGCGATAGACTTGAGCACACGGTTGTGGCAAGTCGATGTGCGCGGTGAAATCGCAATGAACCAGGTGCAATTGCCACCATCCTTGCAGGAGCTACAGGCCAGCAAGCAGTGGGGAAGTTTTCTCGACATGGTCGTTCCCGTATTTCGTCCAAAGCTGCGTTCGCACAAGGGCGCAGTCATCAATGCTGCACTTCGTCTTGAGTTCGTTGATCTCAATTCCGGAAAATTCGCATCAACCGGCGCCCGCATTTTCGACGAAACGCGCGCTATCTCGGCAGGACTGAGCTTTCGGCCGGTTTCCGGCACCGTCTTTCGTGCGAACTACGTGCGGCAGCAGTACCGCGATGTATTTGGAAACGCCGCCGTAAATACGGGTGGCTTTCGGGTGGGCCTGGCTACCTATTTCTGACCGGAATTCAGGTCAGTAAACGGCCTCGCCTTCGGGCGGGCTAAACAGGTTTCCCGCTTCCCCATTTCTGTGGCCGACTCGCCCGTGCGTGCATCCGATGCTGACATAAAATCGGCCGGTGAAGGATCGACATCATCATCGCTGGTTCGCGTTCTTGGCAC
>JBDTTO010000392.1:0-4227 GCA_039930585.1 Gemmatimonadaceae bacterium | reverse complement strand
CTGTTGTCGAGCAGTGTTGTGAGTGCGGACGACAGCGCCGTGCCTGGCGACGCTTTCGGGTTTGGTACAAATGCACGGTCATTGCTCAATCCGTCGCCGTTCACATCACCAGCCACCATCGGCGTGTACGCGAATCCTGACTGCACGCGTGCAAATCCGGCGATTGTCACGCCCTTGATTGAATACCCCAGTTGTGACTGGAACTGGTGACGTACGTCGAAATCACCCCGGCCCCAGTCCTTGTCCATCGGCGAAGCCGAAGTCACCCCATCAAATCCGCGTGTCTGCGAACGGTTGCTGGCCAGTGTGTACGATCCGGAAGCGTACCAGTTGCGCATGTAGTTCGGAGCGGGACGCAAGTTGAGCGTCACCTGCCGACTGACTGAACGCAAATCGGATTGGTTGCTGATCACGCGACCATAACTGGCGCTCGCCCGCGAACCCACTTGCGAAATTAATCCGTTGGACGGAATGATCGCGGTCGATTGCACGAACACCGGACGCATCTCATCTGCCAGTGTGAATCGTGGTGTCGATACGAAGTTGAGATCGACCGAACCCGATTGGTGCAGGTTGAGTGAATAGATGCCTTCCACCGACCAGTCGAGATTCAGGGCACGTGAGCCATACGCGAGATTTGCGCGCCAGCTTGTTGGAGGACGAAACCCGGCAGCAACCAGCCTCACATTGGGCGCGCCATCCGCATAAATGGATGCGGGAATTCCTGCGCATTGTGCGGGAATGTTGTCGCTGTTTGATGCGTAGCTCGTCCAGTCAGCATGCGGTGTAGCGTCACCAATGCACGCGATACGCGCTTGACCGTTTGGCAATCCGGTAGATACGCGCGACTCGGCCAGTAATGACGGTGACAGCATGTTCCGGAATTCACCGATCCCACCGCGCAGGTATCGCGGATTGGGTACTGAGTATTGACCGGACGGACCTGAAAGAAATTCCGTTGCCGCCGTGGAGCGCACCCATGTGAATCCAACGCGCGGACTGACATGTACCGAAGCGGGAGCATTGTCGGTGCGTACGCCGAATCTGTTCTGTAAATCCGGATTGAGTGGGGCGCGCGCGGTAAACACATTTCCTTCAAGCCGGGCGCCGTACATCAGCTGGAGAGTGCGCGAAAGGCGCCATTGATCACCGATCGCGAGAAACGCATTCCACGCACCACTGCTGCGTTCGGGAGAATTGAGCGTGCGCGTGAAACTCATGGGTGCATCGGCGCGCAAATCCGCTAACGACGCGTAGGTAAACGTGCCAAACGGGTTGGTATTGAGCGAGGCGCGAAAAGTATCAAAGCGAATGTCGCTGGTCACTTTGATTGCGTGTGCCGCCTGGCCCTGCGCGAAAAACTTCGTGGTGTTGATTGTCTCCCACGTCAACTGGCGAGTGCGACGGTTTCCGGCGCTGTTGCCGCCGAACAGAAGTGTGCTGAATCCCGATTCATTGTCGGTCGGATCGGACTGCACCAACACACGGCCTTCGGGCTGCGTCAATTGTGAGGTTTCGTTGCGATCGCTCCACGACAGCGTCGAGCGCGTTTCGTGCAGATAATCAGCGCCAATGAAGTGCGATGCCATGCCCTGTAGCGCGCCCGATTGTTGCACCACGTTTCCGCCGCGCGATGGCGTTGACAGTGCTCCAATGCCAACAGCTTTGTCACGCGATTGTTGCCCCACGGCCATCACACCGTACGTCGTTTTCCTCGGCGACATAGTCTTCATGTCGCGCGGGTTGCGTTCGAGACGCGCCAACACGGACACGTTGTCCGAAACACGCGAATCTGGCAGCGTTTCCGTGGTGACCGGAATATTTGAACCGTTCAGAATGCGCAGTAATGCGGCCGATGAGTCGCCGGCCACACCAATGTTCTGCAACAATTCCGGACTCGTGGTGAGCAGCGATGCGACGTCGCTACTGCGACGAACAGCCTGCACGCCAATGTTATAGAAGTATTTGTTTTCCCACGTGACGGGGCCATCGGCGCCGTAGCTCAGATTGACGTTGGAGAACTCCTGCCCGGTGCCTTTGGCCAATCGGTTGCTGCTTTGCAGAACGGGTGCATCAACAGTCAGATGGCCACGGCTTGTTGCGAACAAACCGCCGCCAACCAGATCGAGATTCACGTTGCTGCCACTGAACCAACCCCGCGCGGGATCGAACGTGGACGTTGTAACGCGTGACGTGGTGCGCGTGTCGCGCGGAAGGCTTGTGCCGGGAAACTGCGCGCCACCAAGTGTGACGCTGTTCTGATTGGTGCCGAGTCCGAGCGCGCTGAATCCGCCAGCCGTCGCTGTCATTCCGGGAACCAGAGTGGCAAGCGCGTTAATATCGCCCGCAAGATCAGGGGACATCACACCATTCAAAGCGTCAGGCGCGCGTTCGGCCGCGCCGGCTTCAACCGTTGCACCTGCGGCGCGTTGCGGTGTGGCTTTCCTTGCGGCAACAGTTACGGTGACGAGTTGTGTAACGGTCGCGGTGAGCTGCGCATTGATGTTGAAGACGGAATCGACGCCGCTCCGAATTACGCGCTTCCGGAATGCAGTAAAACCGGGAGCCGAGATGTAGACGAGGTAATCGCCGGTACCTTTGGCGATTCGCAGCGCGTACTCTCCTGTGACGCTTACGGTATCGGTAAAGGTGAGACGGTCGGGAGCCATGGTTGCGATTACAACGGCACCTTTCACCGGAGTACCCGAGGATGCGGTGACACGACCGGAAATCACTTCGGCTCGAAGTGTGATCGGTTGCGCCAGTGGTGGAGCTGCTACCGCCGGCAACGACGTGCGTTCAGTCTGCGCATTTCCAGCGTACGCTGTGGTGAGAGACAGCAGCACTGCGAAATGGAAATGTGCAGCGGGCATACGGCGGGAAGCGCGACGCATATGTGACCTGGTAGATGAAGCGGTGAAGACATGATTCACCATTGATTCAACTGGCTGGGAACATCCTGTACGCATTCATTCGAAACACTTTACAGTGTCTGTTGAACTTCAGGTTTCTTCGGCGTGCATGCAGCGCAGGGCCCTGCGTTGCATGTCACCGTTCACCGCGCTGCTGGAATCAGCTCTGGCTGCCGGCTCTGCAAATGAGTCCACCGTTAATGCCGCTGGATACCATGTATCCGCTCATGTGAGAGTCTGACGTTTCGCATGGGTCGCCTTCTTCGGCCGCAACACGCGTGACCAACCGGGCGCTTGTGACCAGCCGTGCCGAACCGACATAGCCGCTGGAGAAGGCGGCGAGTGCTACGGTGGTGTAAAGAATGAAACGCTTCATGGTACGGACCCTCGGAGGGAATGATGGTAACAGATGGCCCGCCGCGAGCGCCCTGCGCATTCTTGTGAATGAGCAGTTGGGCCGCATCTGTTTTTTTTACGGGTGTAGCGCTCGCCAACATCAGGTTCAGAATTCGCAACGCGAATTCGTGCAAACGTGAACAAGGAGCACAGGTCGAACTGAAATTTTCTTGAATGAGCGGGCATCACTCACGCGGCGAAGCCCGGATTGAAGCGTGAAGCATTGTGCAGCAGACTATCACGCCGCTGGCATACGACATCACAATTGCCAAGCTCATCCATACGCGCAAGCGGCGTTAACGATTCTTAATTCAAGTAATTCATGCGTGAGACCCACGCGAACACGTTGCGCGTTCTTCAGCTTATGACTTACGCGGCAAACATTCTGCGCAGCCGTGACACGTGGAATGAATTTCAGCTCCGGTGATTGCTGCACGTCTTGTTGTACAATACTGATTGCAATTGCTGCGCAACTGTTGGCGGTTTGGTTTGCGCAATTGTTTGTCGGTTTGATTGTGTAGTTGTTTGTGCAATTGGTCGTGCAATTTGCGGAGCAATTGTTCGTGCAATTGTTCGTGCAATTGTTCGTGCAATTGTTCGTGCATTTGCTGATGCAATGGTTCGTGCAGATGTTGAGGTAAGTGTTCGCGCAATTGTTGGTGCAGTAGTTGATGCGGTTGATGCAATAGTTGCCGCCAATGTTCGTGCAATTGTGATGCAATGGTTGGCGCATTATGGCCGCACACATTTGGGCCAGGGTCCGCCTGGCGCGTTTTCCCGCCCAGGTCGGGCGCCCATCGGCCAGCGTTTTCCGTTTTCACGCGGATCTGTCACCGGGACAGGCGATGGCTTGGCGATCGCTCAAGGAAACGCCCGTTTGGTAACGGGTTCGCCGTGTCGGCGTCCGGCCCGACCCGCG
>JBDTTO010000391.1:0-4229 GCA_039930585.1 Gemmatimonadaceae bacterium | reverse complement strand
CATGCGCACCTGACCGATTTCCATGATGCCTTGCTGCACGGTGCCCGTCTGCTTGTACAGCTGATCGTAGAAGCTCGTGAGATCCGTTGGAGGCGCGCCAGTCACTACCGCCGCAAACATGTTGGTCTGCGTAACGATGTACGACGACTGATAGCCGCTCCAGCTGTGCCCTTGCAAACCGATGTGTTTGGGATCCGCGTAACCCAGCTCAATGACTTTCTTCACTGCGCTCGTTACGCAATCAACTGCGGAGGTTCCCGGTTTGCCGATTTCATACGTCACGTCGGGCTGGAACATGAGATAACCGTCGCTCGCGTATGTTGACATTTGCGGGCGATCATCAAACGCCGGCATCGAGAAGTTGTTGTGCGTGTTTGACATCTTCTCGTAGAAGTACACCAACATGGGATACTTCTTACCGGGTTCGTAATTCGCGGGCAGAGTGAGTGTGCCCTGCAATTTTTCGCCGGTGCGAATCTTGTAATCGATCAGAACTTTTGATCCCCACGCGTATTCGCTGAGAATCGGATTCGCGTCAGTGATTTTGCGTGGTGACGTAAATGACTTGTTTGTCACCCACACATCTGGCGATTCGGTGAAGCTCTGTTGCGTAAACATCACGCGATCAGCTTTCTGCGCCGCACTCGCACCGCTGATGCTTTTCTCGGCCCAGATCATCGGCTTGGGTGCTTTGCCGGCTTCGACTGTGTAATAGCCCGATTTTTTCGTCCACTCGCCGTACGCACTCACGGTGAGTGGTTTGGTGAGATCAACGCCTTCATCTTCGGTTGCACCGGCGCCAACACCACCTCCACCGCCACCACCGCCACGACCACCACCGCCGCCGGCGCGATCAAAACGAACGAGACGAAAACGGATTTGATCTTTCACGCCCATTCCACTCGTGAGATTGACCGCCTTGCCGCCGTCGAGCGGAATTTGCCAGATATCAAAATCATCGTAGAGCAATACTGATTTTCCGTCTTTGCTCCAACCCGCGGTTCCGTACGTTGGTTTTTCGTACGGATGATCATCACCAACATCGACGAAGCTGCGTCCGGCAATGGCGTCGAGATTTACTTTCGCACCCGTTTCCAGATTGTACGCCATTGTTTTCTTGTCTTTCAGATACAAGAACCAGCGACTGTCTGGCGACGTGCCCATCGTGCGCGTCATTGCCTTGTCGATCAGCGTGCGTTCGCCGGTTTCCATGTTCACGCGATAGAAATCCGACTTCGTGCCGCCCCACGACACTTCCAAACGATATGGTGCGTCAAGACGACCAATGCCCCATTTGCCATCGGCGGTTGGCGTCACAACGCGCATGCTGCTGTCGGCCAGGCGAACGAACTTGTTTGATGCGAGAATCAGTTCAGCCGGTTGTGTCGAGCGTCGTTCCTGCGCGAGTCGCACAATCTGCTGCGACTGTGGCTCCGGATCTTTGTAATGCCAGATGTCGACGTTCGCCTGTGGTTCGTCAGATTTTGTTGGCTCGGCTTCCTGATCCTTGATACCAAAAACAATGCGCGAGCCATCGCGCGAGAAACGCGGTGCTGTGAATTCACTGAGCACCATGCCCGTTGGAAATCCGCTGGCCTTGCTCGGATCAAAATCAATCTGCTTCTGCGCGGCGGAACCCACGCCCGTCCACGCAAGAAGTGTGTTGTCCTTCTGTTTGTTCGTTGTCTTCTTGTCGCCGCGCAACACAACAAGACTCGTGCCCTTGTCGCTCCACGCGAGCTGATCAAAATCTGCAATCGCGCTGTTGAGCGTGCGTGTTTCGTTGGTCGCAAGGTTCATCACGTACACGCCGTTACCCAACCGTTCGTTCGCATCAACGGTATACGCCAGCATCTGCGCGGCGTCATCAAGCTCGAACAGGTTCACGTTGCCGATGTTGCGCGTGGTGCCGGCCGCGAGCTCGCGAATGATCAGATCGCTGCCGTTGTACTTCGCGTCTGCGACCGCTTTGTTCGTGCGCGCGAGTACCCAGCGCGAGTCGTCTGAAAAGCGGAATGATGAAATATTTGGAATTGATGTTTTTTCGCCCGTCGCGAGGTTCAGCAATTCAAAGCGGCGCGTTGCACCACCACCCGCCGCTGCACCACGTCCACCTGGCGGTGGAGTTACGGCCGGCGCATTTCCACGTCCACCACCGCCGGCGCCACCGCGTCCGCCTCGACCTGCTGCGGTTGGCGGGCTCACGTAATACCCGACCCATTTCGAATCATCGGAGAACGCGGGCCCCGATCCCACCGGAATTGTGTACAGCTTGTCGCCGTCCAACTGTTTCACGAACAACGTGCCATCACCTTCGTTCGGCGTGTAGCCGTACGTCATCCACGCGCCGTCATCGGACAGCGATGTGGATCCAACGCGATTCCAGCGTCCGTAGTCGGCGAGCGAAAGCACCTTTTTTCCGCCGGACATTTTCGGTGCGGGCGCCGCTGCAGGTGACGCAGCAGGCGGAGTGTTGGCGGCATTTTGCGCGTGGAGCGCGAATGGCGCGAGCAGGGGCAGCGCGGCAAGGAGGTGCCAGCGAGCAGGAGTGGGGCGCATGGGAGGTCTCCGGAGTGGGGCCAGGGTCTGCGTGGGGCAGACGCGGAAGATATGTGTTTCCGGATGAGGTGGTTAGGGTGGTGTTTGCGAACGCGAGAAAATTGTGAAGTGGTGTCCGTCTATTGCGTATGCGATCACGAATCGTGGTCAGAGTCGCCACTTATTGGAGCAAGTCATGCCCGAAAACACTGAGGTCAAACGCGCACGCGATGTGCTCAATGCGGAAATTGAATTTCTGAAAGGACACGCGGCAACCAGCGTGAATCAATGTGACGTGGCGAAACTGATTGCGGTAATGAACAACGACGTATTAAACGCGCTCATGAGTCATGTCGCACGAGGAGATCAACCGCGCGGCGTGACCTGTATTGGTTCAGGGCGCGTGTTGTTCGCATTTGGCTGCCCGCCGAATACGATTTGTCTTGTGCCGAGGGATGTGTTGGTGATTGTGGACCTGGCGAAGAAACAAGTGATGGAGATTGTCGATCCCTATGATGCGCAGGGATTGCAAGCAGCGACGTTCAACCGTACCACACCCGTGTCTTCGCCACTGCCGCCTGGCGTGCGCATTGTCTCGGCAACCGAGAGTCAGCCAATAAGCGGCCGTGTTCGCACACTCGCAGTTTCACTCAATGAAGCATTGCACGGGGCCGCGAGCCTTGGTGCGACTTACACAGTGACCATCACGGTACCGGACATGCCAATGAAGGATCTCCAGTCGGGAAATAATCGCTACGGATTTAATGGTGATTCAGCCGTGCTCACGCTTCCTGCAGCAGGCACGTACCGATTCTTCTTGACCGTCTCCGATCCAAGTCGGCCAGGCCAACCGTATTCATTTACAGTGAGCACAAGCAGCGGAACAAATTTCTCCGGTGCTTCAGCGTTGGATGCGAACGGCGCAAACACCGTCGGCTTTGATGTGACCGTTCCGTGAAACATTTCAATCGTCATTTTGCGTCGTGCTTGATTGTTTTGGCGATCTCGGCGCCAGCACTGAACGCGCAGTCTTCCGATCAAGTAGTCCCTCTGCCGGCCGCTTCTCCTGCAGCAAAAGTCAAGAAGGCCGAGGAATCCGCTTCGGGCAAGACACGCATTACCAGTGACCCATTATTGAGTTCAGGTGTGCGTAATGCACGACCGAACATTACCGCGATCGCCACCGCTGCAGACAAAACGGCAAAGGCGCAGTTCGGCAGTGGGTATAAAACCGAATTTGGATTCCTGCAAATCCATGTGTCGGCATCAACGCCACTAAGCGAAGGTGCGGACAAGTCGACGCGAGTATCAGTAGCAGATCTAAGCGATCTGCAGGGCGTGAGTTCGGGCGAATTTGGCACGACGCTCACCTATTGGAAATCGCCTTCACCGCTCAAATTGGCATTGGCGACGCAGTTGTACGCGCGCGCGCGCAAGAAGCTCTCTGATGCCTATCAGACTGCTATTGATTTCGCGGAATCGCACAAAGTCTCGACAACGGACATGAAAAACGAGACAGCGCTCAACGTGAAAAATCTCGCTGCGATTGATTCTGCCGTTACTGTACAAGGTGCACTGATTCAACAGGCGTTACGCGATTCCAGGTCCGCAAACGCGGCAACTGCGGCGGCCGGACTACAGAGTCTAGGGAACGCTCTCAGCGCACGTGCGGGCCTGCAGATAGAGCGTGA
>JBDTTO010000390.1:0-4232 GCA_039930585.1 Gemmatimonadaceae bacterium | reverse complement strand
GGCCGCATCAACGGTGTAGGCAAGCAGACGACCGGGGTTGTCAAAATCGTACAGGTTGACGTTACCGATGTTGCGCATGCTGCCGTTGGACAAATCGCGCACGATAAGATCCGCACCACTGTTGGTCGCAGTGGCCGACGCCTTGTTCATGCGAATGGCGAGCAGTTTCGATCCTTTCGCAAACTTGAACGTGGCTGCATTTGCAATCGGAGTTTTTTCGCCGTTGGCCAACGACAACAATTCGAATCGACGAGTGGCCGTACCTGCGGCGCCGGCCGGAGCCGCCGCGGGTGCGCCACCACCACCTCGTCCACCACGCCCGCCACCTGCGCCAGCTCCGCCTGCGCCAGCTCCACCTGCGCCGCCGGCCGCACGTTCAGGCGGACTCACGAAATATCCGACCCAGTGCGAATCGTCGGAGAACACAGGTGCCGAGCCAACGGGAATGGTGTAGAGCTTATCGCTGTCCAGTTGGCGAATGAACAACGTTGCGTCGCCGTCATTTGGCTGATACGCGTACGACATCCATTTTCCATCGGGCGACAAACTTGTCGACGTCACGCGATTCCATCGGCCGTAATCCGCCAGGTTGAGAATCTTGAGACTGCCGCCGGTCGGCGTGGGTGTGGAAGTTCCGGCTGCGGGTACGTTGCCACTGTTTGCTTGCGCGAACGCAGGCATGGCAGTGGCCGCAAGCAGCGTGAGTGCGGCGCCGAGCCGCAGTGCTGAGTCAGACGGGCGCATCAGGGTCTCCAGGGAAGCGAACCAGCGGACGAACGGTGGGGGGCGGCGGCAGTACGTGGAGGCACACGAGCAGAAATCGTTGCAATCTTTTTGAGTTACTGTACGACGTAGAAATAAGCATGCAAAAGCCAGCCGACGCAAAATTTTCATGACGCTGCCCGATCCGCCATCCGAAAATGGGCTGGCACTGTTTCATCCCACGGTTCAGTCGTGGTTTCGCGAAAACATTGGCACTCCATCCGCGCCGCAACGCGCGGGGTGGCCGGCGATTGCCAGTGGAGCTGACACGCTGATTCTCGCGCCAACCGGTACCGGCAAAACACTCTCGGCATTTCTCTGGGAGTTGAATGCGCTGATTGAAGACGGATTGCGCGAACCGTTGGCCAATGCAATTCACTTGCTGTACATCTCGCCGCTTAAGGCACTGAACAACGATGTGCAGCGAAATCTCGAACTGCCGCTGGCACAATTAAAACAACGCTTCGAACGCGAAGCGAAAGATGAGTACGCGCTACGAGCAAAGAGTGATCCGGACTTTCTCAAGGAGAAACCGGCGTTTCCGGAAATTCGCGTCGCTGTGCGTACTGGCGATACACCAGCGGCCGCTCGCGCACGCATGTTACGCAAGACGCCGCACATCCTGATCACGACGCCGGAATCGTTGCACATTCTGCTTACGAGTGTGCGTGGGCGCACGATGTTCAGTTCACTGCGCGCGGTCATCATTGACGAAATTCACGCGGTTGCAGGATCGAAGCGCGGCGCACATCTCGCGCTGACATTGGAGCGTTTGGAGAAAGTTACGTCGATAGCTCCGCAACGAATTGGATTGTCAGCTACGCAAAAACCGCTCGACGAAATCGCGCGCTATCTCGGTGGGTGTGCAACGCCCAATGCCGACGGTACGCCGCAGTTTCGGCCGGTCAGCATTGTGGATTGCGGTTTGGTCAAGCGAATGGAAACCAATGTCGCGTCGCCCGTGCCAGATCTCGCGCACGTGGATGGCACGATTTGGACAAAAGTGGCGCCGATGGTGCTCGAGCGTATTCGCGGCGCGCGCACGACGCTCATCTTCGTGAATAATCGCGGTCAGTCGGAACGAATGGCGGCACGGATTAACACGTTGGCCGAAGAAGAGATTGCGCAACCATATCACGGTTCGCTGTCGCGCGAACGACGATTTATGCTGGAAGAACGATTGAAAGCCGGCGAACTGCGCGCGCTGGTGACCACGAGTTCACTCGAACTCGGTATCGACGTTGGATCGGTTGATCTCGTGATACAGTTGCAGAGTCCAAAGCGTGTATCCGCTGCGTTACAACGCGTTGGTCGTGCTGGTCATTCGCTTGATGAGGTGAGCCGTGGCCTGTTTGTGCCGACACATCGCGAAGATGCACTGGAGCAAATGGCGATCGTCGAAGCGATGCGCGCGGGCGACGTAGAACCCACACGCGTCGTACAGAACGCGCTGGACGTTCTTTCACAGCTTGTTGTCGCCATCGTCGCATCAGACGAACCGGAATGGACCAGCGCTGCATTGTACGATTTTGTACGCCAGTCCTATCCGTATCATTCGCTGACTCGCGGCGCCTTCGATGAAGTGTTGTCGATGCTGTCCGGAAAATATCCCAGCGATGTTGCCGCCGAGTTGCAGGCGAGAATCAACTGGGATCGTGTGACGGATCTGTTAACGCCAATGCGTTCGTCACGTCTGGTCGCAACTATATCAGGCGGTACGATTCCAGATCGCGGCCTTTACACGGTGCATCTCTCGGACAAGACGCGACTCGGCGAATTGGACGAAGAGTTCGTACATGAGTCGCGCGTAGGCGATGCGTTTCAATTGGGAAGTTCAACGTGGCGCATCACAGCGATTGAGCACGATCGTGTGATCGTGATTCCCGCACCGGGCGCACCCGCCCGAATGCCGTTCTGGCACGGCGAATTCATGGCGCGCTCAATGCACTTGTCGCCGCGCATTGGCGAATTGCGTCGCGTGTTGAACAAGGCAAACACGCCGGAAGATCTGCAAGCAATCGAGAAGCACTATCACTCTGACGCGGACACAGTGCGTTCGCTGGCCGAGTATGTGCAGGCGCAACGTGAGATCACCGAGGGTGTACCTGATGAATCGCATTTGATTCTGGAGCACTTTCGTGACGAAGTCGGATCCGTGCGTATGGTGCTGCACGCGCCGTTTGGCGGACGCGTAAACGCCCCTTGGGGAATGGCGTTGGGTCGCCGCGTGCGCGAGCGACTGGGTGTCGAGGTTCAGGTTCAAACGACAGACGATGGTTTGATGCTGCGACTGCCCAACATGGGCGCATCTCCACCCACCGACATCATCCGCGCGCTCGGCTTTGATGATGCGGAGCAATTGGTGTTGGAAGAGGTTGGAGCATCGTCGTTGTTTGGTGCACGATTCCGCATGAATGCGGCGCGCGCATTGTTGTTGCCCAGAGGAAATGCGAAACGACGTATGCCGTTATGGCTGCAGCGATTGAAGTCGCTGGATCTGTTGCAGGCCGTGCAGGAGTATCCGTCGTTTCCGATCGTGGTAGAGACGTACCGAGACGTCCTGCAGGATGCTTTTGATATGCAAGGGCTGCGCAGCGTGTTGAATGGACTCGCGACCGGATCGATTTCGTTGCGCGTGGTCGAAACGCAGATTCCAAGCCCATTTGCGTCGTCGCTGCAGTTTGGTTTTGTAATTGATCACATGTATGGCGATGATACGCCGCGTGCCGAACAACGAGCGTCGTTGTTGTCGTTGGATCGTGTGTTGCTGGATGAGTTGATGGGCGGCGAAGGTGCGGATGATGCGACGCTCAGTGTGCTGGAGGAACTTCTCGCACGCAGACGAGGAACCGCAGCCGGAAGTCAGGCGCGCGATGCAGACGAACTTGCGCAACTCGTTGATCGCGCGGGTGATGTTTCGCACGAAGAGCTGCTGGCACGTGTCGCCCCACCAACTGATTGGCGGTTGGGTGACCCAGTTGAGAAGTTGCTGGCAAGCGGCAGGATGATTTCGATTGCCGTTCCGACAAGCAGCGGAAGCGAGGATCGTTTCATTCTCGTTGATTCATTTGCGCGATATGCGTCCGCGTTTGGCACTAAAGCTTTGGCAAAAGTGCGAAGCGGTGTTGCGCTCACGAAAGTGGCGGCGAGTAAGGCGGTTCCTGCACCGCTCCTGACACCTGTACTTGATCAGCAGCCAGCGCAACGCGAGGTCCTCTCGCGTTGGATGTCGCTGGCGGGTGTGTTCTCTGTTGATGACGTTCGCGCACGTTACGATTTCGATGCAGCGTGGATCGAGCGAATAATGGCGGCGGCCGAGCAAAGGAAGATTGTCGTGCGAGGCGTGTTTGGCGGAGAACGCTCAATCACGCGCTGGTGCAGTCGGCGACTGCTGGAGCAGGCGCGGCGTCGTGAGTTGGCGCTGGCGCGCAAGCAGATCGAAGCAGTGCCGTTGGCAAAATTCACATTCT
>JBDTTO010000389.1:0-4242 GCA_039930585.1 Gemmatimonadaceae bacterium | reverse complement strand
TCTCCAGTTCATCGGGAGGAAGCGTTGCAGGATTGGCTGCGGGTGTAGTCGCGACATCCGCTGCGCCGCCCGCCGGGGCGCAAGCCAGAGCCGAAGTCACGCCCAGGGCGGCGGTAATCGCAGACAGGCGCGAGACGAAAAAACGACGGGGCACTGAAGAATCAGACATCGCCACCTCCAAACCAAAGGAGACTGCTCGGACCTCCACGTATTTGCGTGGATCGCCACTACAATGCCGAACGCTGGTGGGTTTGTCGAGGATTGGTGAGTTGGCTCACGTCCTGGCATCCCCAAACAGCGAGTCGGCACATCTCAGTGCTGTTTATCGCTCCCGGTGCCACGTTTGCGATCGGCCGAGCAGTGAGAAGCCGATGAAGCCACGCAGCACGAGTGATTCACCGTCATCAGACACGCGAAGTTTTGCTTTGTAGATCTTTCCTGAATCCGGATCAAGGATTGTCCCGCCGCGCCACTCGCTGCCATCAAGGTGCAGTCCTGTCAGAATTCGCATGCCAACGACGGGCCGCTCTTTCAACTCGCCAGAACACTTGTGGCAAACACGGGGACTGGAATCGCTCTCGATCAGCGAACGTTTTACGGCGCCTGACACGATGCCGTTTTCTTCCGTGATTTCGACGATGGCGCTGGGTTTGCCATCAACGTCACTGATAGTGCGCCACAATCCCACTGGCGAACTCTGAGCCGAAAGCAACTGTGGCACGTACAGTAATCCGACGACGAAGAACAATCGTGGAAAAAGACGTCTCCGCAAAAGAGGCGTGATCATGAAGAACTCCTCGCATAACGATCAACTTGCGAACGCCTGATTTGCCAGAAGAGGAGCGCCGCCGCGGTGACATCAAACGAAAGGCAAAACGGGGGCCAGAAAGCCGGTGTCCCGGTATTCGCGATCAATGCGCCGTGCGTCGCGTCCAGCAGCGCGTGCAGCAGAAGGGCGACGGCCACCAGTGAAATGTTGCGTTTAAATCCGAGCACCGCGAGAAGTACAAAGAACAGCGCAATCATGCTCTCGCCGGTCAATACACGCATCTCGCCTGACATGACGGCAAAGAGACAATAGTAGCTGGCCGTTGCAAGCGTGATTGCCGTGTAAAAAGTGCGACGTTCAAATCCACTTACGTGCGAGAGCAGTATCGTTGACAGCGCGACCATCGCGCCGATGAGTACGGGAGTGATCATTTCGCGCGCTCCGAACTATTGACGTTGACAATCATCGTCCGATCCGGACGCCAAGATGAACAAGCATCATGCGAGTGGTGCTCTCAATCGAATTGATGGCAATGCGGGCATCCGGAAGATCAATAATGCCGCCTTGTGCGAGATACCGCGTACTGCCGCCACGCAAATACTGAACACCGCCATCAATACCCACCGGAATCTTGCCGAAAGAGATCGGAACGTAGGCGCCGCCACCAACTGACCACGACGTAGCTGTCGACGATTGGTTGGTTGTCGACGCAATCACGTTGTCCGCTGATGCGCTGTTTACCGTGCTCTCCGTGAAGAAAGCAATTCCGCCGAGTCCGGCATTTGCGTACGGCCGAACCATTCGCGTTGGAAGCGTCATCTGCATTCCGACGCTCATTGGCATCACATAGTTGGACGTCGATACGTCAACATTCACACGTCCGCCTACGGTTTCACTGAACGGCGTTTCGTGCGACTCGTTTCCGTAGCGCGCTACGCCAAGATCTGCGCGAATGCTCCAGATGCCCGAGCGATCAAGACGAAAGAGGTACGTAGCATTCGCGCCGTAGCCCAAACCGATGTTACGGGCGAGTGCGTCCTGCGGTCGACTTTGGATTGCAGTGAGACTTACGGAGCTGCGCGCGTACAATGCATCGCGAAATGATGTGGTTTTACTGGAATCCTGTGCACTGACAGTCGCGGCAAAAATCAGGCTGAGCGCAGTTCCTTTCAGCAGCAATGATGCAGACATGATGACACCGGTGGTTCGTGTGAGTGTTTCCGAATGACGACGCATTGCCGTTCCGGTGCACGCAATGTCTGCAAGTCGCGTCGGGGACACTTGAACGTTGGGGCTGACTTCGTATTTCGATTTCGCTGCTCACGTTAGCCCATTTGTTCAAGCCTCCGTTACGCGTTCTTGTGATGCTGAACGATCTGCTTCACCTGACACTCCTTCAGTAATGACACACATACAGCATGCCTCTTTCTTTGCATTCGTCACCCGTTAATCATCGCATCGAGCGATTCAACACTGTTGTTGTAGGCGCGGGCCAGGCAGGCCTCGCCGTCGCGCGTGAGCTTGGTGAACGTGACGTTGACGTTGTGGTCGTTAGCGATGAACTTCGCGTCGGCGACAGTTGGCGTCGGCGTTGGGATTCGTTGCGTCTCTTCACACCGGCGCGGTTCAGCGGACTTCCGGGAATGCCGTTTCCTGCACCGCCTGAGCACTTTCCCGACAAGGACGAAGTCGCTGACTATCTCGAACGTTATGCCGAACGGTTCGACATTTCGGTGCGCAACTTGTCGAGGATCACGTCGATCGAGCGCCATGGCGACTTCTTTCGACTGAACTCAAAAGATGGAATACTCGAAGCCTCAAATATCGTAATCGCAACCGGAGCGTCTCACTCGGCACACATTCCCGCGCTTGCACAACGAATCACGTCGGAAATTGTTCAGCTTCACTCAAGCTCGTACAAGAATCCGTGGACTTTACCCGAAGGCCCCGTGCTGGTTGTCGGTGCAGGAAATTCTGGCGCACAGATCGCACTTGAACTCGCGCGAACGAGAAAAGTCTGGCTTGCCGGACGCGACACGGGTCGAATTCCGCGACGCGTCATCGGTCGCGACATTTTTGCATGGGTGTGGCCGGTCATCTCTCGTGCAACAGTCGATTCCCGGATTGGTCGGGCCCTGCATTCACGCACACAGCACGGAGGCGATGCGCTCATTGGACATTCACGTTCAGTCTTTTCAGATGCGGGCATCACGCGATTGCCACGGGTGGACGGCGTGCGTAGTGAATTGCCGGTATGCGACGGCATCGCAGTGCGGCCACGCGTGATCATTTGGGCAACTGGATTTGTGCCTGACTTCAGTTGGATCCACGCGCCGTTTCTTCGCAGGGACGGTTTTCCGATTCATCAACGCGGTGTCGTTTCCGATGTACCGGGACTGTACTTTGTTGGACTCAAGTTTCAGCACACTCTGTCGTCATCGCTACTCGGAGGTGTGGGCGCAGACGCGACATTTACCGCCGAACACATCGCGAAAGAGGAACTACGATGATTGTGTCGTCGAGCCATTGCGAAGTCGGTGAGCAGCGCGTTCGACAATGGCGCGGCGTTCGAGCAGCGACTGTCTGCTCGCTTCGAGCACGGCCGTGCGAACTTCGTCCGGAGCCGTGTCGGGTGTCCCGCTGTCAAACGGCGGCACGGGCCGGTATTCGATGGCAAGCTGAATGCGCTGCGCGACATCGTCGCCAAAAAGCTCGGCCGCGAGCACCAGGCCGAAGTCGATTCCCGCAGTGACACCCGCGCCGGTTATCCGATCACCATCACGCACGACACGACGCGACACCGGCTTCGCTCCGAACAGCGAAAGCAGATCGAGGGACATCCAGTGCGTCGTGGCGCGATATCCATCAAGGAGGCCCGCTGCGCCTAAGAGCAATGCCCCACTGCACACCGACGTTACGTAACGAGCGCCCTCGCCTTGCGTTCGCAGAAATGCGAGCAGCACGTCGTTCTCGAGCTGTGCGTTCACGCCCCATCCACCGGGCACGCAAAGCACGTCGAGCTGAGGCGTGTTGTCGAACGTCGCATCCGGCAGAATCCGAAGGCCCCATTCACTTCGCACGGCTTCATTATGTTCGGCAACGAGGTACACACGCGTGTTCGGCATACGCGCCAGCACCTCGTAAGTGCCGGTCAGATCCAATTGCGTGAGCCCTTCGAAAAGGACGATCCCGACGGCTAGCTGAGTATCCAATGCGCCCCGTGAAGCCTGTTGTGGATGAGATTGAGACATACCGTGAATCTGGCTGCTTCCCGGGGACTCTCTAGCAAGGAATGCGCATTCTGGTATGATTTGCCCGTTGAGCGACGTATTATCGTGACTGCAGGCAGCTGCGCCAACCCGTTCCGCGATCACGTGACGACACCAATTGGAATCGGAAAATTCGTCGGCGCACCCGTCCATATTCACAAGTTTGACGGTGTGTCGCTTGCGGAAAACACCTATGCCCCCGGG
>JBDTTO010000388.1:0-4244 GCA_039930585.1 Gemmatimonadaceae bacterium | reverse complement strand
CTACCAATCTCAAAACCCAATAACCACAAACAAAAACGGGTACACCGCAAACTCGCGATGCACCCGTTTCATTGTCCGTTACGTCGTTTACACGAGGCCGAGCTTCTGCAACACTTCAAGAGGCGGCCCCTTGTACTCCGGAAGCGCCACATTGCCGATGTAACCGATGTCTTTCCAGCCCTCGGGCGTCGTGTAAAATCCGCCGGCTGTCAAATCACGTACGCGATCGAAAAAGATCGCACCCGCCATATGTTCGGGTTTTGCTTTCGGCACAAAACAGATGTCGTCGCAAATGTTCACGCGTTGCGTTTCGTCGAGTTCATGAAATGGTTTTGCGAATCGCTTCACAGATTCGGCGTTGATCCACATCACGCCTCCGCGAATCTGCACCAGCAAGTTGCCACGTGATGGCTCACTGGCGATCTCGTTGATGTAGTCCGTTGCATTTACCTTGCTTGCGGCGGGACTCTTGTCATCAGCCGGAATGATCATGTCGCCCATGACGGCCAGCGTTGTTATTTCTGACTTCGTGAGCAACAATGGCCACGTGATGCGCGGTTTCGGATTAATGAGCACCGGATCGCTGGGTGTACCACGCGGACCTTTGCCCGCCGCAATCTTTCCGCCGCCGCCGGCCGCCGTTGTCGTTGACGCACCACTTGGCGCGCTGTCCGGCACCGCGCAGGCATCAGCTAACAACGGCAGCGCGGCCGTTGCTGCGAGTGCCTTCAACATGCTGCGGCGATTCAAACCAACACTTGGAGTTTCCGTTGGCTCATCATCGTGCGCGCGTTCAACGTTGCTTGTGATCTGCACCAGACCATTGTCTTTCATCGACATCAGATGGCCCCCCGCTTGGATTCAGCGATAATGTGATCACACGTGCGCCACGCCAGCGCGAGAATCGTAAGCGTTGGATTCTTGTCCGCGTTGGAAACAAACGGCGCGCCATCAGTCACAAACAAATTGTTGACGTCCCAGGACTGACAGTTCGCGTTGAGTACTGATGTCTTCGCGTTGTCGCCCATACGCGTGGTGCCAACTTCGTGAATGATCTGTCCGCCCTTTGCAATCGCCTTTGATCCATCAGTTTGCACGGTGCCCTGCACAGTCCCACCCATCGACTCGATCAACTCGGCAAAGGTCTTCTGCATGTGCACCGCCTGATTCAGTTCGTGATCGCTCCACTTCCAACTGAATCGCAACACCGGAATGCCCCACTGATCCACAACCTCCGGATCAAGTTCGCAATACGAATTTTCGTTGGGAATCATCTCGCCTCGGCCGTCATACGAAATGAATGATCCGTAATAGCGACGCATCTCTTCTTTGTATTTCTTGCCGTACGCGCCGTTGGTGAACTTTTCGAGGTTGCCCTGAAATCCGCCGCCGGGCATTCCTTTGCCGCCACCCAATTCAACGTGGTAACCGCGCGCAAAATTCATCTTGCCTTTTTTCTGATCACCGTACTTCCACCACGGGATGTACAAATGATCACCGGCAGCGCCGTCATCGTTCATCGGCGGCAAGTTTTCCAACTGCGGCACCTGACCGCCAAGGCTCGCACCAACGGTGTCCATCAAATATTTGCCAACGAGTCCGCTGCTGTTGGAAAGACCGTTGGGAAACATCGTGCTCTTCGAATTCAACAGAATACGCGACGTCTCGGCCGCACTGGCCGCGAGAATAACAATGCGCGCCTTCACGTGATTGTCGGTGCGCGTCATCTTGTCGATGTAATGCACGCCCGTCGCTTTGCCTTGCTCGTTCACCGAAACCGCGCGCACCATCGCATCGGTAATCAGTGTGACGTTACCCGTTGCCATCGCGGGCGGTAGCAATACCGTTGTACTCTGGAAGTTTGCTTTGATCGAGCAACCACGTCCGCATGGCGTCGCATAGAAACACGCCTGACGCGAATCCATCGATTCTTTCAGAACTTTCTGCGCGAGCGGATTATCCGGATGCAACTTCGCCGGCAACACTGCAGAATCCTGGCGCTTGGTCAACACCGCGCGATGCGCCGGAATAACCGGAAGGCCAAGCTTCGCGCCGTGCTTCTTCGTCATCAATTCATAAACGCGTGGCGCTGGAGCGGGTTGCAGCACTCCCGGTGATGATGCAGGCGTGTTCTCGAGCGGCTCGTCGCCACCATACACACCAATCAGCATCTCCGTTTTGTCGTAATACGGTGCGAGTTCTTCGTACGTCAGCGGCCAATCAGCGCCCAATCCATCACGCGATTTCGGCTTGAAATCGTACTCGCCCATGCGAAGCGCGATGCGCCCCCAGTGATTGGTGCGCCCGCCAAGCATGCGCGAACGCCACCATTGAAATTCGCTGCCAGGCGCCGTCGTGTATGGCTCACCCGGAACGCGCCATCCGCCATCAACCGTGGCGTCGTAAAACCCAAAAGGTTTGTCGGCATTGCCGCCACCCATCAGCGGCGCATCTCTCGGCGTTTGGAACATCGGCGTTTCAGTGACCGGATCGTAATCACGACCCGCTTCCACCAGCAGCACCTTCATGCCCTGAATGGACAACTGATACGCGGCCATACCACCACCGGCACCGGAACCCACAATAATTGCGTCGTATTGTGTATCGGTTTTCGATTGACGAAGCGCCACCCTTTGGCTCCTGGCAAGAAGAAAAGCAGTCTGGATGCGTGCGTGAATGCACTGCGTCCAAACTGCTTATCGTTCACTGCCGCCGATAGGTCTGGCCGATGTGTTATCGCAATCGATCCTCGAAGCCATATGACTTCAAACCGTCTGTATTCGTGTCGCCAAACAGAACGTCGATCGCGCTGTCTTCCGCTTCGTCTTCCGCCACATGTTCCACCGGCTGGAGCCGCGACCCTGCATTCGCAAGTTTCGCTTCACTGCGCGCAATCATGCCATCAAGCGCACTCGCATGACTCTCGGCCACGGCTTCGGCTTGAGTGACGGCGGATTCGAGCTGCACAATCATCGACGACAGGCCTTCAAACACCACAGACAATCCAAGACCTGTTGGTGGGTTGGCAACTTCGTAGTCGTTCCACAATCGCGTGCGCGGTCCGTCAGTCAGCACAGTGCAGATCCGCAGCCGACCATCGGAACTGACAACCAGCAGACGCAGGCGATCGGGCGATTCCAACTGATCGTGCTTGAGTACGTAATGCCGCAACGCTGATGCACCGGTGCCAGGCACTGGGCGTACTGCGGGCACCGCGTTCGGCATGTGTTGAAGGAGCCGAGCGGTGTGACGAGCCAGGCGACTGGCATAGGCGGCGGCGCGTCGATCGATTTGTTGCGCTCTCCGCCGGTTCAGTCTCATGCGCGAGCCCATGTGCTGCACCTCTTCGAGCAGACGACGGGCCTCATCCGGAGAACCTGAGGCGAAGGACTGCTGCGCCGACGGCTCCTCAATCGTTGCGGCGCGTGATGCGCCAAACGGTGAAGGGGCGGCAGCTGCAGCGTTCGCGTCGCGACTGAATCGGTTCACAGGAGCGCAGAAAAGGGAACGAAGTGGTGTAAAAGCGGGTGGAAACGGCACTACCGGTGAGGACGCGCCGTAGGGTGACACGTCAACGATTGACTCGGCTTTGGCTCAAACTGTTTCACCGCTGGCCCCGCTGTCAGTTGCCCTCCGTCGTTTCGCACACAATCACCCGGATACACGCCTCATGTCTTGCCTCTCCAAAGTGGGCTGCCTCACAGTCGTCGTGGTTGTTGGCGCCGCCGGGTGGTGGGCATATGGTGGCCGGATGCCTGCGGTTTTTGCGCGGGGAGGACGCTTTGCAATTCCGATGGCCGCCTCGGCAGATTCGGCGCGCAAAGACGTCGCGTGGGCCACCATGAAGGACGCACAAACGCCATCCGCCGATGCGATGGACGCGTTGGAGCGGCCGAGTGGGCCTGCCTTCATCACCTTGGGAGCTGGCGATCTCGCTGGATTTCTGGCTGAAGGATTGGGGCGAGTGTTGCCACAATCGGCGCAGGGCGTGCAGGTCGCCATCGTTGATGACTTGGTGCGCGTGCGTGCGGAAATCCCGCTCAGGGAACTTGGTGGTAAGGCGTTGCCGGAGTTTGTGTCCGATCTGCTGACGGCTCGTGATACTGTTGAAATGGCGGGTTCGCTGGAGATGGTCCGCCCGGGGCTCGCGCAATTCCGCGTGCGGGAGGTGATCGTTCGTGGCATCCCGTTGCCGCCGCGTGTTGTGCCACCGTTGTTAAGCGCACTGCGCAAGTCCGCACCGC
>JBDTTO010000387.1:0-4245 GCA_039930585.1 Gemmatimonadaceae bacterium | reverse complement strand
CCCCAACGCGCTGCTCAATCAGATTCCGCGTCGCATTCCGTATTCGGTTGACGAACAGTCAGTGAACTCCGCCAGCCGCAATGCTGCGGTGGCTCGCCAGGGCCCCGACAACTTCCTCACACGTGTGTATTGGGATAAACCCTAACCGCGCAAGCGTTAAGCGCTCAGAACGTCACTGAGCGTCATGAACTCCAGCGTAAGTGATGGCCCTGCCGTATTCACCTCGGCAGGGCCATTCTCGTTTTCTGCGCCAATCGGTGTTCACGGACGGTGGCAGCGGGCCCACACACGCGATAATCTCCGAAACTCTCTCCTCCTACTGCACAACATGGCCAACGCGATCCGCACTCAGACGTTCACCGAATCGGTTATCCGCGAGATGTCGCGGTACGCGCGCGAATACAACGCCATCAACCTGGCTCAGGGGTTTCCGGACTTCCCCATGCCAGCCGAGATGAAGCAAGCGGCGTGCGACGCGATTAATGGGGATATCAATCAGTACGCGGTAACGTGGGGCGCGCCGGTGTTGCGTGAAGCAATCGCGAACATGTATGCACGTCGCTTTAACATGGCGGTTGATCCCGAAAAGGAATTGACCGTTTGCTGCGGCGCGACCGAAGCGGCGGCGTCCGTGTTTCTTGCGCTGCTCAATCCGGGCGATGAAGTCATCATCTTCGAGCCGTTTTACGAAAACTACGGTCCGGATGCAATTCTCTGCGGCGCCGTTCCGGTGTTTGTGCAACTTGATGCACCAAATTGGACGTTTGATTTCGACAAACTCGAAGCCGCGGTCACGCCACGCACGCGCGCGCTCATCCTGAATTCACCGCACAATCCAACCGGTCACGTTTTCTCGATGGAAGAGATGACGCAAATTGCCGAGTTGTGCATGAAGCATGACATCATGGTGATTACGGACGAGCCGTACGAACACATCATCTTCGAAGGCAAACACATTCCCATGGCCACGTTGCCGGGAATGGCGGATCGCACCATTACGATTTCCAGCCTCAGCAAAACGTTCAGCATTACGGGATGGCGTTTGGGTTACGCAATTGCGAATGCAGAACGCACAGTGGCGATTCGCAAGGTGCATGATTTTCTCACTGTTGGTGCGCCTGCACCGCTCATGACGGCCGCTGCAATCGGCTACAGCTTTCCTGAGTCGTACTATCAGGAGATGTCAGAGAAATACCGCGCGCGCCGCGAATTTCTTGCTGGTCCGTTGCGCGAGGCGGGTTTTCAATTCGCAATGCCGCAGGGCGCGTATTACTTCTTCACAGATTTTTCCAACTTGAGCAGCGACGACGACATGACGTTCGCCAAGTGGATGACGCGTGAGATTGGCGTGGCGACGGTGCCGGGTTCGAGTTTCTATCGCCCGGGTTCGGCCGCCGCAAAGAAGTACACGCGGTTCGCGTTCTGCAAAACTGAGGCGACGCTGGCCAAGGCTGTGGAGAAGCTTCAGAAGCTCGCATTGGCTGGACGAAGCTGACCTACTGGAAAACCCGTTGACAAATCCCTAAGGGGGAGGCATACTACGGAAACTTCCGTAGCCAAGGCCTTCCCCGATGGACGAAATCTATTTTCCGCCGCGCGAGCTCGAAGTCATGAGCAGCTTGTGGCGACGCGGTTCCGCCACTGTGACTGAAGTGCGCGACGACCTGGGCGAAACGCTCGCGTATACCTCCGTGCTGTCTGCGCTGCAGACACTTGAGGAGAAGGGTTTCGTGCGACACGAAGCCGAGGGTCGCGCCTATCGGTACTTCCCTGCCGTGGGTGCAGAGAAAGCGGGTGGCAGCGCACTCGCACGTATTCGCGAAGCCATCTATCACGGCTCGTCCGAACGCATGTTTGCGCAGCTCGTGAGCGACAAGAAACTTGGTCGCAGCGAATTGGAGCGTATGCGCGCACTGCTCGCGAAACGCTTGAAAGACGAGCCGCATGCGGAGGACGAAAAATGACCGGCGCGTGGATGATTTATGCGCTCGCAATTGGCGCGCTCATCGCAATCGCAGCCGTCAGCGCAGAGTGGGTACTCAAGTCCGCACAACGACCGGTGCGATTTGTCTGGGTTTCGGCAATTGCACTGACGGTGATTTTCACCGTTGTCGCGCCGCTACGCGTTGAGCAAACGGCCGCAACTCCGAGCGCGACATTCGCGTTGCCCGTAAACGTTGCAGTGACCGAGCATCAATCAACGGTATTCGAAAATCTCGTGCTCAATGGTCGCCAACTGCTGCAGACGCTTGTGCGTCCCGTGCAGAGTGCGCTGACGTTGGCCGGTGCCGCGCCAAAGTTCGTGAATCGGAGCGCCGGTATTCTGTGGTTTGGCTCGTCACTCGTCGCGTTGATTGTGATGGTTGGCGTCTACTCGCGATCCATGCGCGAAAGTCTTCGTTGGCCCCGCATGCGCGTGCTCGGCAAGAACGTTCGCGTCGCTCCTGATGTTGGCCCGGCCGTCATTGGAATGGCGCCGCCGGAAATCGTGATTCCGCGCTGGGTGTTGCAGCGGAACCCCGAGGAGCAGCGACTTGTCCTCGAACATGAAGAAGAGCACGTGCGCGCGCACGATCCGATTCTCCTTGTATTCGCGTGCATTGCCGTCGCGCTCATGCCGTGGCACGCTGCGTTGTGGTTCATGTGGTCGCGTTTGCGTCTCGCCGTTGAACTCGATTGTGACAGTCGCGTGCTGAAGCGCGGGGTTTTGAAACCGGCGTACGGTCAGTTGTTAGTTGAACTCTCCAGTCAGCGCCCCTGGGATTCTCTCGCGATGCCTGCGTTCTCCTGGGGCTCATCACACCTTGAAAAGAGATTGGTTGCCATGACGGCTCGTCCTGCTCGTTTCACTGTCGCTCGTCGCGTTGTGAGCGTTGGTGTTGTTGGTATCGCACTGCTGGCCGCGTGCCAGTCAGAATTGCCAACCGCTGCACAGATCAAATCGATGGATGGAACAGCAGTTGCTGCGAAGTTGCAAAAAGTTTCCGATTCAGTCGTGTGGTTTGTCGATGGCACCGTTGTTTCCGCAACTGACGCAAAAGCAATCGGCGCCGGCGAAATCGGCAGCATTGAGGTGCTGAAAAAGAATGAGCAGCGTCCGGTTTCGGAAATCCACATTTCCCGGATGACGGACTCCATCCGTGTTGCAAATATTGCGAAGGCCCCCGCCGGGAACGTCAAAGCTGCATACATACTTAAGAAGGATTCGGCCGCCGCAAGTATGACGCTAAACGGCGACCGCGCCACCATGGGTAAAGGCGTTTACATGATGCAAGGAGACAGCCTTCGGGTGAAGTTTTCACCAGAACCCGGTGCTATCGTCACCGCCGACGCGAAGCGCTCCGGCGTGATTTTCGGCGCCACAAATAGTGACGCAAGCGTGCAGGTCATGAACCGGGATTCCACACAGGGTCCTGCACAAGTGATCCTCCGAGGCAATCAAACCTGCACGGGCACTCGTGTGCGTTTGCGTGACCAGGGCCCATCCACGTGTGATCCAATCGTCATTGTTGACGGTGTTCGCGTCGAGCTAGCGAGTTTCCAAAAGATCAACCCCGACAGAATCGAATCGATTGAAGTGATCAAAGGCGCGTCGGCGGTAAACATGTACGGAGCCGAGGCATCCAACGGCGTCATTTCGATCAAACTCAAACCGTAGTACAGGAAACAACAACGCCCGCACCGGCGATCGATGCGGGCGCCGCTGGTTTCCGGTGCAATCTTTTCAGGTTGCGCCGGTCGCTGCATCGGGTGCAGATGAACGACTGTTTGACACCCGGATCTGGTTGTTGATGTCACTCACGCCCGACACCCGTTCAGCCAGATCTTCCGCGTGACGTTTTGCGTCGCGACTGTCGACGGTTCCAGACAGAGTCACCTCACCATTCGAAACGCTGACTTCAATGTCGGTAGCATCAATGTGGGCATCGTGCGTAAGGATCTCGTTGACGTCTTCAGTAATGCGCGCGTCGTCACGACGATAGCCTTTGGGACCACGGCCCGCGTGTTTGCCAGTGCTCTGATTGCGTTGCACTGCCGATTGGCCCCGAGTGTCTGACGGGTTGTTTTGCCACGACGAGAACTGGTTGCTGCCACCTTCGCGGCCGCGGTAGCGATCGGCCTGCGCGTCGCGCGATTCCTCGTCGCGATTGTTATCCCGCGTGCTGTACCGATCACGTCCGGTGTCACGATCGGAGCCTCCGCCCCAGCTGTCTGCGCCCATGTCGGCGTTTCTCCCGCCCGTGT
>JBDTTO010000386.1:0-4252 GCA_039930585.1 Gemmatimonadaceae bacterium | reverse complement strand
GAGACGCGGAGGTAGCGGAGACGCGGAGGTAGCGGAGACGCGCAGAGACCTACTATCCCCCGTACCGCTCCGTCTTCACATCATGCGCGGCCACTCCGATTTCCACCAACGCATCCGCAACCGTCCCAACAAAGCTGTTGTTGCCGCACACAAAACACGTATCCGGTTTCGCGCGCATCATCGACACGACGTCGCGCACAATATTGGCATCAATGCGTCGCATAAAATCAGCCGCACGACCAACCGGCGCATTAACCGTGTCGCGCGTGATACAAAACAACACGCGCAATCCGGGCTGTTGCTTTTCGTGCATCAATAGTTCTTCACGAAAAATGACATCATCCCACGAACGCGCCGAATAGAGCAACGTCATTGGCGGCGCATCCACCATTCGCGCTCGATGCCGCACCATCGACATCAACGGCGCAACGCCCGAACCGCCACCCACCAGCAACACCATTCCGTTTGCTGCAGGTCGCCACACAAAATGCGTCGTAAACGGTCCGCGAATTTCAACCGCATCACCGGTTTGCGCGACCTCATGAAAATACGGCGACACTTCGCCGCTGCTGAGCTCTTCAATGGCGAGTTGCAGCGTACCTGACGTGTCGGGCGCTGAAGAAATCGAATAGCTGCGATGCGCCTCGTAACCATCAGGCGCGGTCAATCGCACATCAATGTGCTGACCGGGCAAGAATGGCGGCCACACTTTGGGCCGCAACACAAACGTTTTGACTGTTGGCGTCGCAACATCAATCTGCTCGATCGTTGCTTCCTGCCACGCGTTCGGAAATCCGTCGTGTGTTTCGCTGTGCGACGTACCGGATAGTGAATCAGTCATTCGTGAAACGCTGCTGACGCCACGGATCTCCGTACATGTGATAACCACGCAACTCCCAGAACCCCGCCGTATCGCGCTCGATAAACTGCAAGCCGTTCACCCACTTGGCCGACTTCCAGAAATACAAATGCGGCACCAGTAATCGCGCCGGTCCACCGTGATCGGGCTCCAATGCCTGGCCGTCGTAACGCAACGCAACCATCGCCTTGCCTTCGGTCAAATCGGCAACGGGCACATTGGTTGAGTAATCATCAATCGTATGCGCGAGCACAAACTGCATTGTCGGCACAAAATCGGCAGCCTTCAGAATGTCGTCGATCAACACCCCTTCCCACTTGGTATCGAGCTTGCTCCACGTGGTCACGCAGTGAATGTCCTTCGTCACTGCCGTCATCGGCAACGCGTTAAACTCTTCCCAGCTCCACTGCTTCACTGGGCGCACACCGGACCGCAGCGTAAACTTCCAATCCTTAAGCGAAACACGCGGTGTTGGTCCGGCTGAGAGCACGGGAAAGTCAAACACCTCGTGTTGGCCAGGCGGAATGCGATGTGCATTCTCCGGCAGCGGGCGACGCCCAAAAAATCCGCGAGTGACCATGATCTATATAAGAAAAGGCTGTAACTAATGGCTGGCTGGCCGCGATGCACTACAAGCTGCGCTACAAGCTGCGCTACAAGATGTCCTACAAATAGTCACGCAGTGCGCCATCCGTTCACGACGCACCGCTGAATGTACGCCACCTGCACATTCTGCCACGGCGCGCTTGGCCGCAATGAATCGATCGAGGTATTTCCTGTTGGACGCCGGCTCGCCTATGACGCAAGCAAAGGACGCCTCTGGGTCGTGTGCCCGCTCTGCGCTCAGTGGAATCTGTCACCGCTGGAAGAACGGTGGGAAGCGATCGAAAGCGCCGAGCGGTTGTTTCGGGCGTCCAGACTCAGGCACAGCACCGACAACATCGGACTCGCGAAACTCTCGGACAGCACCGAGCTGATTCGCATCGGCAGTCCGCTCCGCCCGGAAATGGCTGCGTGGCGCTACGGACAAAATTTCGTGCGCAGGTGGCGCAGCACGGCAACCAGTGTGGGAGTTGGAGCGGTGGTACTTGGGAGCGTCGCGTTCTTCCTTCCTGGCATGGGGAGTGTTGCCGCGGCGACCGCACTTGCGGTGGCAGGTAGCGCGACGGCGGGTCTCGCTGGCCGACAGGCGCTTCGCAGGGGCGGAAAAGTCGCGTTATTGGGACAATTCATTCGCGATAATGAACAGCAATACGTTCGCGTTTCGAACAAGGAGCTCAGCCTCATCCGCCTTGTTTCGCACGAATCCGGATGGGCGCTTCGCGTGCCGTATGAATCCCGGCGCCCAACCGTTCAGACGTCATGGAGAGATTATGTTGAAATGGGCGGCATCGGCAGCGTCACCCTGAGCGGGCAGACCGCTGTCACCGCAGCACGTCAACTGCTACCGATCATCAACGGTTGGGGCGCACGTAGTTCAGTCGTGAATGACGCCGTTATTCTGGCCTCCACTTGGGAGAGTTCTCACGCGGCATTTGTCGACAGCATGAATCGTTCGCGGGTAGCAGCGTCAACGCAGTTGTTTGGCGACGTCGGATCACTGTACCACCTGCCCGCCACCGTGCGACTCGGCCTTGAAATGACGTTGCACGATGCGGAGGAACAGCGTGCCCTCGATGGCGAATTAGCCGAGCTCGAGCGTGTGTGGCGTGAGGCCGAATCGATTGCTGGTATCTCGGACGGTATGTTCATGCCGGGACGAGTCGAACGTCTAATGAAACAGCTACGAGGCCGAAACCCACTGGCCTGATGTTTGCGTAGAGCTCGCGTAGGAAAGAGAACGCTTTTCTGTTCTGAACTGTCCAATTGGGACCGTTGCCCGGCCTCGGCTCAAGGCTTCGATCCAAATCCCGCCCCCCAATAATCCTCCCGTGCGCGTTCATCATCTGATTGCTGTGGCCACTGCGATGTTGCTGGCCGCCATTTCGCCGCAAAGTGCCCGTGCACAAAACGACGTCATTCGCGGCAAGGTCACCAACGCCGACGGTCGGATTCTGCCCAATGTGAGAGTTACCGCGACATCCATTCCGGGAAACGTCACGCGCGAAACTCGTACCGACGCGCGTGGAAGTTTTCAGATTCTGTTTCCCGGCGGGCAGGGCGACTACATGATGGGATACGCGCTTGTCGGTTACACATTCCGGCAATTCGAAATCAAGCGCTCTGCCGATCAGGACGTGCTGCTGGCCGATGCGCGCATGGGCGCAATTCAAATCGACACCGTAACAGTCACCGCTCCCGTACAGCAGCGTGTTGGTCGCAACTCCACCACGCAGGACATCAGCGGTACCGAACGATACGTGTCGACCTCCGGCTTACCGCCCGAACTCGCGGGCAACATTGCGGCGCTCGCTGCATCGTTGCCGGGTGTGTTGCTCGTGCCAGGATTGGATGGACAACCCGACGGCTTCTCAGTGCTTGGATTGGGCAGCGATCAAAACAATGTCACGCTGAACGGACAAACGTTTGGCGGAGCCGGATTGCCGCGCGACGCGCAGTTGAACAGTTCGTTGACCACCTCGCCGTACGATGGTTCGCGCGGCGGATTCAGCGGCGCGCAGCTGAACGTGCGCACACAGGGCGGTGGTTCGAATTACATGACTCGCGGTACAAGCCTGGTTGTTAATGCGCCACAGCTTCAATGGACGGACGCCGCAGCACGCGCACTTGGCAACGAATACACCAATCTCTCACTTGGCGGAATTGCGAGCGGCGCGTATCGTCCGAACAAGATCTTCTACAACGTGACGTACGAAGCGTCACGCAACTCCAGCGATAATCAAACTCTGTTGAATGCAGGCACGCTGGGATTGAACACGGCCGGCGTTTCATCTGATTCGGTCACGCGCTTTCTCGGTATTCTGCAGCAGCGGGGCATTCCAATCCGCACGGGCTCCGATCCGTCAAACAAAGTACGCGACGCCGGCACCATTCTTGGCAGCATTGATATTTCGCCGCCCAATTCAGTAAGCGGCAATTCATTTGGATTTACGGTCAACGGTAACTGGGGAAGACAGAGTCCGTCGGGCGGTACGGTAACACAACTCGCCTCCGCCAGCGGCGAGCGCACGAACTGGAGTGGCGGACTGCAGATGCGGCACAACCGCTATCTGAAATTGATCCTCAGCGAATCGAACGCGGGCATCAACACTTCGCGTAACTACGGTGAACCGTTTCTTGACTTGCCGTCCGGCAACGTGCGCGTCAACTCGACGCTCGCGAACGGCGCCAGCGGCGTACAGAATTTCGGATTTGGCGGCAATCAAGGATTGAGTTCGAGCTCGCAAACGATTGGCGCAAATGTGCAGAACACGTTGTCGTGGTTTGACGACG
>JBDTTO010000385.1:0-4258 GCA_039930585.1 Gemmatimonadaceae bacterium | reverse complement strand
CCCGGCCGTCAGACTCCAGCGAAACCGACTGGCCTGGAGCGCGCCGCGACGAGTCAGGTCGGCGCGCAGTGATTCGTCATTGAGGATGCGCGTGAGTTGATGAACGAGCCCGTTTACATCATGCGGCTCAAACATCAACGCGGCGTCGCCAACTACCTGCGGCACCGAACTCGCATTCGCGCATACAACACGCCCGCCGCACTGTAGCGCCTCGAGCACCGGCAATCCAAAACCCTCGTACAGCGAAGGGAAAACCAGAGCCGTGGAGCGCCGATACAGTTGCGCCAGTTCGGCATCACTCACAAAGCCCGCGTATTTGAGCCAACGTTCATCCTGTCCATTGGCCGCTTTGGACAGCTTTGCGCCGGGACCACACAACACCAGCGGTACGTTCACGCCGAGTTTGACGAGTGCGCGCATGGCGTCAAAGAGCACCGACAAATTCTTGCGCGCTTCGTGTGCGCCAACGGCCATGAAGAACGGACCTGTGATGCCAAGCTTGTCGAGAATTGGCGCGTGTTCGCTGGTGTCTGGCAGGAAATCATCCGATGCGAGCAACACCTCGTGCACCTTTGACATGTCAGGCTTGAGGCATCGATCGAGCTCTTGTGCCGTGTACGCAGAGTCAGCAAGAATCGCGTGCGCCGTTTGCACCGAGTGGGTATAGCGCCCGCGATATTTGGCGCGCTTCCAGATCTTCCACCACCGATGATCCAGCTGCAGCATCGGAACGATATCGTGAATGGTCACCGCAATCGGCGCGCGCTGCGCGACTGGATTGACGAAGTTCCACGGATACCACACCACATCGGCCGAGCTGTTTGCGAGGTCGGACATTGAACGAATTGGCGCACGACCCGCGGTCTCACCAATCGAATGCAGCAACGCGCGCAAGGCGGAGTCTTCCGCGCCGTCGCCAGCGTGAATCGTGAACCCAACGCCTTTACGTGCAAGCGGAAGTTCGCGCAATACGTTCCGCACATAACGACCCATGCCACGCTTCTCCTGCAACAGGCGTGATGCATCGACAGCGATGTGGCGTGCGTCGTTCATGAAATCGCACCTGCAACGGCATCACCACGCGGGCCGCGAGGCAGTTGATGCACACGCACGTCAGTCCTGCGCTTCCAGCAGTGCACCCTTGAGATAACCGGTTTCGGGAATGTTCAGAATTTCCGGATGATCCAATCCTTGACCGGTTACATGGCGCAGCGCGAAACGACGACCGCTATCCGCGGCCGCGTCTTGCAGCATTTCCAGAAACATCGCCTTGCTGAGATGGTGACTGCAACTTGCTGAAAGAAGAATGCCGCCCGGCGCGAGCAACTTCATCGCCTGCAGGTTGATGTCCTTGTATCCGCGCAACGCACCGGGCAGTGCCGCGCGCGTTTTTGCAAACGCTGGCGGGTCGACCACAATCGTGTCGAAACGTTCACCGGCCTTGTACCAATCACGCATGACATCAAACGCGTCGCCGGCGTGCGTGCGCACGTTGCCATATCCATTGAGTGCCGCGTTCTCCTGTGCGCGTGCGAGCGCCGGCTTTGACGAGTCGACGGCCACCACTTCACTGGCGTTGTGTGCCATGTGCAATGCAAAACTTCCGTGATACGCAAAACAGTCGAGCGCCCGTCCACGCGTGTGTGCGCCAACCAGCACGCGATTGTCGCGCTGATCGAGGAACGCGCCCGTTTTCTGTCCGTCCCACGGAGCTGCGATGAACTTCACACCATGTTCATGCACGATGACTGTTCGCGGAACTTCGCCAAACAACAACTCGGCACTCTGTGACAGGCCTTCGCGCGCGCGCGCAGACACATCGTGACGTGCGAGAATGCCGTAACAATCCGTGAGTTCACGCAACGACGCCACAATCTGTTCCTGCCACGCAACCAGTCCCGCCGACAGTAGCTGAACAACGAGATAATCGTGGTAGCGATCGACAATCAGCGATGGCAATCCATCGCCTTCGCCGTGCACGAGACGATATGCGTTGCTGTGCGCTGTTAGCGGTGCGCGCTTTCGCAATGCGTTCGCAAGCGCGTTGTGCCACCACTCGGCATCCGGGTGATTATCCGGATTCCGTTCAATCATGCGCAACGAAATTTCCGAGAGCGGACTCCAGAGCGCCCAGCCAAGTTGTGCACCGTCTACCCCGATAACACGAACAACTCCGGCAGGAACTGTGGGCCGCGTGTCGACGTCACTGCGAAAAATCCACGGATGTCCACGCAACACTCGCGCCGCGCCGCGCTTCGCGACAATCGCGAAATCGCTCACTTGCTTTTCGGTGGTGAAACGGGCTTTGGTGAAACCGGTTTTGGTGAAACCGGTTTTGGTGAAACCGGTTTTGGTGAAACGGGTTTTGGTGAAACGGGTTTAGGCAAAGTGGCTTTTGGGAGAACGCCTTTTGGCGGAATGGAATTCGGAGCTGACTTCTTTGCGTCGGCCGCAGCGGCAGCGCGCGCCCGTTTCATCATTGCTTTCGCTTTTTCGTGTTCTGCGCCCGTCGTACGGAATTCATGATGTCCATCGGGATGCGCCACGAAATACAGATAAGGAACAGCAGCCGGATTGAGCGCAGCTTCGATTGACGCGAGGCCGGGCGATGCGATTGGACCGGGCGGAAGTCCCGCGTATTTGTAGGTGTTGAACTTCGAATCCACTTCGAGATCTTTGTAAAACACGCGCGCCACATGTGCAGGCAGCGCGTACTGTACCGTCGGATCGGCCTGCAGCTTCATGCCTTTTTTCACGCGGTTCCAATACACTGCCGAGATGATCACGCGTTCTTCGGGTCGCTTGGCTTCAGTTTCGACAATCGAAGCCATCGTCATCGCGTCGTGCCGTGAAATCGCGAGCGCCTGCAATCGTTCTTTCGCATTCGGAATTCCTTTCCACGCCGTTTCGAACGCTTCGATCATCACCTTCACTGCTTCACGCGCAGTGGTGCCATCGGCAAACGAATACGTGGCGGGAAACAGGTACCCTTCAAGAGACTTGAGTGGGATGTCCAACGTGTGCTGCCACGCAGTATCTGCAACGGCGGCTTCGACGGAGTCTTCGGGCACGCCCAATGTTTTGGCGAGCAACGGTGTGATCTGCCGGAGATCGTAGCCCTCGGGAATTGTCAACGAGTGTACGACCGCGCTACCTGACACGAGTGCATCCAGCGCCGCTTTCCATCCGGCGTTCAACTGCAGATCGTATGTACCTGGTTTGATCAGTCGATCACGTCCGCCCACGGACGCATACGTGCGAAACAAACGCGGTGCGCGGATGACACGCGATTGCTCAAGTGACGTCGAGACTTCGCGCATCGATGCACCGCGCGGTACGACGACGCGGGCACGCGTGGCTGACGTGTCTGCGGCGGGTGAGCCGGAGTAACTGCCCCACACATACCAGCCACCGATCAGCACAACGGCCAGCACGCCCCACTTCGCGAGCTTGCCAATGCCGCCGCGACTACGACGCCTGGCGGCACTCATGATTCACCGGGATGTGCACTGTTTTCATCGGCCGATGGTACACCCACCAACTCACCAAGCGTCACGTTTTGCGCCGAGGCGCGCAGCACACCTTCAAGCAGAATACACGCCGCCAGTGCATCCACATCATCCTTGCGGCCGCGTGTTGATCCGCCCTGTTCGCGAATGCTGCGCAACGCTGCGGACGTTGTGAAACGTTCGTCGACCAGTCGGACGGGCAGAGGCGTTCGTGATTTCAGCGTTGCCGCGACGCCACGAATTTCCCTCGAGCGCGGAGTTTCCGCACCGTGTTCATCGAGCGGCAATCCAAATACGAATTCGGCAACGCCAAGCGATTCTGCCTGACGCATCAATTCCGCAATTGGTGGACGTTTTCCCAAACGACGCACGATGGTTCCCGCCGGACTCGCCAACATTCCCAATTCATCGCTAACCGCGAGGCCGATGCGCTTGTCTCCCCAATCCACTGCCAGCAGACGCCCGGCCATTTGCCACTTCAAGGCTCCGCCATCTGCTCAAAGAATTCCTGATTCGTTTTCGCGCGTTCCATGCGCTTGATCAGAAACATCAATGCTTCTTCGCTGGGCATATCGCCAAGAAACGCGCGCATCAGGAAAATGCGCTGCTGCTCGAACGGCGTGAGCAACAGCTCTTCGCGACGCGTGCCCGACTTGTTGATATCAATTGCCGGAAAAATGCGACGATCGGCAAGTTTGCGATCGAGCACCAATTCCATGTTGCCCGTGCCTTTGAACTCTTCGAAAATC
>JBDTTO010000384.1:0-4265 GCA_039930585.1 Gemmatimonadaceae bacterium | reverse complement strand
TGCGGAACGTCCGCGTCTCGCTCGCACCCATCTCGTGCGAAGCATCCGGATGATGATCGCGCGCAACTGCGCGCATGTGTACGATGTCGCCCGGCAGCAACTTCATCGTGTCCAGCGACAACGATGACTGCCATTTGTGTTCGTGATCGCCGTTCAGCCGCTGCGCGCCAAGTACGACAGTCTTCGCAGTGAACCGCTCACCTTCGCCGGATGTCACGATCAATTCAAAGTTGACTGTGGCCAAACCGAGATCGTCGTGAGCCGATGCATCCAGCGCAACGGTACCCTTGGCTTCGCGAACGACGCTGTCGCGCACAGGCAGCTGCAGATGCACAACCGGAATCGAATCCGCGTGCGGTTCCAACAACAGCTGTCGATTTGTCGAACCAAGGGTAAAGCGTGCATCAGCAGGCGACGTAGGCATCACGAACTGCGTACGCCAACCCTTGTCTGATTGTGTGATGGCCAGTGAAGCCGGAGCAACGCTATCAACGGTTGAACGCACGATTGCTGTAGGTGTCTCGCCGTCGTCACCACTGATTTCAATGCGACTGCCAACTAAAGCCGCGACCTGACTCGCGTCATCCAGCTCTCGTGTCTCGAGTGCACTGTACGATGGCGGAATAACGCGCACGTGCCAATTGGTGAGCGCTTTCGCGTTTGACTTCGCGGACTTCTTTGCATCAACGGTCTTTCCTGACGTGTTGGCGGTATCCTCGCTGACGCTGCGCGACAATCGTGCTTGCAACGGTGCTGCAACTGCCAGAAGCAACACTGCCATCAACACCGGAACTCTCAATTGACGCACAGCCGAACGATTGAGCGGCTCATTGACGTTTGGTTGGCCAACGGCAAGTACAAGTCGCTGGCGCGCGCTATCCGACAACGTGCTCGAACGCTCCGCATCAAACTCGGCCAATGTAACCAACGAGAATTGCAGAGCCGGAAACCTCTCTTCAAGCCAGAGTGCAGCGCGCGACTTTGTTATTTCGCCGTCGCGTGATCGCGTCAACCAAATCACCAACGCTCCGCTGGCCAGTGCGGCAGCCACAGCGAATACCGGAGCAAATGTGTGGTTGTGCGATGGCCATATCATCTGGAACAGCAACGAGACGACAATCCACGTCATCACCGCGCCGATGACGCCAAACGCGATCGCCCGAATCCACGACAGCATGACAAGGCGTGACTGCACGCGCGTTACCAGCGCACTTGATTTGTTGGTCGATTCGTTTGCCATGCGGTTCACGCCACCTTGCGAACTGAATCCGCGGCGCGTTCCGTCGCGATGTCCAGGCGATCTTCGCGGTCACGCACAAACCACTCAACACCCAGCAATGCCAACGCCAACACCAATATCAGCGATGCCCACGGTGTTCGAATTGCTGTAGTGCTTCGGAAGGCGCTAGCTGGTGCGCCGCCGCCTGTGCCTTCCAACATCCGCAATTCTGCAGCCGGAATTGGCGACCTGTCCAATTCACCACCGCACGGCCCGGACAGTGCGAGCAACAACGCGCGCGCAGCCTGCCCCTGCAACAAGTCGCTGGAGTTCGGCACGTTCACACCAACGTGGCGCGTGCACGACGTGGCCGTGGGTATCTCCACAGCGGCCGTTTCTCCGTCACTCCACCAGGCAATCGCACGGCCTTGCGCCTGAATTGATTCGGAAATGCGCGACGTGCGAACAAATGGAAACACCAACGCTTCACCGCGTGCGACAATCGCACCAACCGTTACGGGAGCACCGACGGTCCAGCCCTCCGGAGTTCCTGTCGCTGGCCATTCAACAGCGATTGGCGCATGGGACACGTTTGGCAAATTCAAATTCGCCGCGGCAGCGGTAACCGAATCTTTCGCGTCCCGATTTCCAGGACCACTCAACCAACCGCGCACTTGAAACGCCGACCGCACTGCATCACTGGACAATGCACCAACCAGAGTCACCCTGCGCGGGTAGGGAATAATTTCCGACGAATCCACAATGTCGGGTGAATGTTGCGTATCAAAAAATCGAATGGTGCCGGGCCACGTCGCGCGCACCGTTGGTAACGCCGCGTCGCGCGATGATTGAAGCAACGGCCCTGCAATCACCAGATCAACTGCGTCAACAGTTCGCTCTTCGCGCACCAGTTCACCAGCCGCGCGCGTAGCAACAAGAATCGTCGCACTCAACGTAGCGGGTGATGAAACTGCGCCGCGAACAACGGACAATGTTCCCGCACGAAACGCCTTTGATTCAACCGCAGTGAGAAAATGCGCCGCGCTGTCCACGACAACGATTCGCATCGCTGTATCGCCCGAAAAACCGCCCGATAACGCACGCGCAACCTGCGCACGAATCGTTGGTCCATTGACCGCTGAATTGCGCTGAACTACAAGTATTCGTCCGTGTTTCACGCCCGTGCCGCGCCATGTCACTCCACTCAGCGCAACACCGGCCAGCAGCAGCGCCGCCACGCGCAGTAGTAGTAACAGCAAGTCGCTCGGTCGCGCATTGCGGGAAACTGCGCGCACGGGACGTTCCGGCAAAAACCGCATCGTCGGCAACATCAATACCGGCGGACGACGTACCGACAGAAAATGCAGCACACACGTCAGCACCGCGCCAAACACCGCAACACCAAGAATGAACGGCGATCCTACGCCAATCATGCGCGCTGCTCCGTGACGCCCGAATGATCGGCCGCGAGTTCACCTGCCGCGCCGGAAACGATGTGCCGCACCAATCGCGCAGGCGCAGCATCGGTTCGCGCTTCGAGATAACCTGCGCCCGCTGCACGCCAACGCCGAGCGGCTTCCGCGCGAAACGCGTCGAATGCGCGACGATACTCGGCGCGCGCACCACGATGCAGCGCGCGCGGTGCCACTTCGGCCGCATCAGGATCGACGGCAAGCCACGCGCCATCCGGAAGTTCGAGCTCTTCCACCGCCACAATGTGCACGCAATCAACCTGCGCGCCGGCCGCAATCAGTTGCGAAACGGAACGCAGCGTTTCCTCAAAGTCTCCCAACAAATCGCTCAGCACAACGATGCGACAGTTGGGCGACAACGGCGCGAGAAGTGGCGCAATCGCCGACGAACCAAAGCAACGCGTTTCGTACAACGCCCGCGAAAT
The DNA here is from genome assembly GCA_039930585.1 of Gemmatimonadaceae bacterium. Classification (GTDB taxonomy): domain Bacteria; phylum Gemmatimonadota; class Gemmatimonadetes; order Gemmatimonadales; family Gemmatimonadaceae; genus Gemmatimonas. Next base: position 1,149 of record JBDTTO010000384.1, on the reverse strand, counting down.
TTCGCGAACCGTGCCGCGACGTGTGCGTGGAGCAAGTCGCGCACCATTTCCGCTTGCGACAAGTAATCCCACCGGATCCGCACCCGCATGCGCCACCGCCGCCAATCCAATCGCAACACCGCGCAACAGGTCCCACTTGGTTGGCCGTCCGTTCGTTTCTTGCAGCGGGAACGCCAAACTCGCAGAGGCATCCGCAACAATCCACGTTGGTACTAACGCGCGATCATCGGTGAGCCGCACGAATGCACGGTTACTGCGCGCGAGCAATTTCCAGTCAAGGCGTCGCGGATCGTCGCCCTGGCGATACAACCGATACTCCGTGAATTCACCCGACGTACCGCGCTGTCGCGAGCGATGCGCACCCGGAAGTCCCGCCGCCACCAGACGACGCGCGGGCCAACGCACGCCGCGCAATGCGTCGAGCATCGCGCCCATCTCGACGCTCATGGTGTGGTACTACGCCGACAACGCGCTGGACGGCGCCGGCACCGCGGCCACCAACGCTTGCACAATACGCTCGGCATCAACGCCCTCGGCTTCAGCCGCGAAGTTGAGCAATACGCGATGACGCAACACCGGCAACGCAACGCGCTGAATGTCTGACGGCGCAACGGCGGCGCGACCGGCAAGCAATGCAGATGCCTTTGCGCCAAGGATGAGCGCTTGTCCGGCGCGTGGTCCTGCACCCCAGCGCAAATACTGCTTCACAATCTGCGGCGCACGCGGATCGGCCGGACGTGATGCGCGCACAAGCTGCGCCGCGTATTGCAACACCACATCCGCGCACGGCAACTCACGCACGAGGCGCTGCAACGCAATCGCTTCGTCGGCGTCAAACACCGGAGCAATGCGCGCGCCACCACGTCCCGTTGTCGCACGCAGAATCGCGACTTCTTCGGCTTCGCTTGGATACCCGACGCGAATGTCGAACAGAAAGCGGTCGAGCTGCGCTTCGGGAAGCGGATACGTGCCTTCCTGCTCGATGGGATTCTGCGTGGCCAGCACAAAGAACGGTTCGGGCAAACGCATGGTTTGTCCCGCAGCAGTTACCGAGTGTTCCTGCATCGCTTCCAACAGCGCGGCCTGCGTGCGCGGTGGGGCGCGATTGATTTCATCGGCCAACACAATGTTTGCAAACACCGGCCCACG
>JBDTTO010000383.1:0-4272 GCA_039930585.1 Gemmatimonadaceae bacterium | reverse complement strand
CCCAATGAGAAAACGCAGGTCGCGCGCCATTGGTTGCTGCAGTGCCAGCAGGGAGATGGCGAGGTCCTCGGCTTCAACTTCCAGCTTGTCCAGTTCGCGATCGGCGTCAATGACAGCCTGTGCCTTGCTCGCGTCGCGCTCGTACAGCGCTTCCATGGACAGCTCAACCAACGATTCCGCGCGCTCAGACATGGCCAGCAGCCGCTGTTTGAGCACCGCGAGTTCATCGTGAAAGTGGCGATACCCGCCGGCCGTGCCAGCCATCAACCAAATCTCCCAGTGATAAACGCTTCGGTCTGCGGTTCGCGGGGGCTCGTGAACAGGGCACGGGTCGCGTTCATTTCCACGAGTGCACCCTGATAAAGAAACACAGTGTTGTCGGAGACACGAGCGGCCTGTTGCAAGTTATGGGTCACGATCACGATGGAAAGATCGCGCTTGAGCTCGTACAGCAGCTCTTCAATCCGCTGTGTACTGGCGGGATCAAGCGCACTTCCCGGTTCGTCGAGGAGCAGGACATCAGGTTCGTTTGCAAGCGCACGCGCGATACACAAACGTTGCTGCTGGCCACCCGAAAGTGCGAGAGCCGGTTCACGCAACCGATCTTTTACTTCATCCCACAGCGCCGCTCTCCGCAACGACTGCTCCACAACGGCGTCCAGCGCCGAGCCCTTCGACAGTCCATTCAAGCGCGGACCGTACGCGACGTTTTCGTACACCGACCGCGGAAATGGATTCGATCGCTGAAACACCATGCCGACGCGCTGGCGCAACAAACTTGTATCCACTCCGCGCGCATAGACGCTCTCACCGTCCAGGAGAATTTCACCTTCGCTGCGAAATTCCGTGATGAGATCGTTCAATCGATTGGTGGAGCGGAGCAGCGTAGTCTTGCCGCAGCCGGATGGACCAATCAACGCCGTCACGGTACCTGGAACGAAAGTCGCCGAGACACTTCGCAGCGCCTGGTTGCGCGCAAACCACGCGGAAAAATTCCTGAGTTGTACAAGCCCGGCCGTCGTCTGGCGCGTCATCCGAATCGACCCGTCAGATAGGCTTCGGTTCGTGCATCGCCGGGCATTGTGAACAGCGTGCGCGTATCCGCCAATTCGATCAACGCACCATCAAGCATGAATGCGGTGCGATCGGACACTCGTGCGGCTTGCTGCATGTTGTGTGTGACGATGACAATCGTAACCGAACCGCGCAGATCGTACAGCAGTTCTTCAATGCGCTGCGTGCTGAGTGGGTCAAGTGACGCGGTCGGTTCGTCCAGCAGCAGAATTTGCGGATCGGTTGCCAGTGCGCGCGCGATGCAAAGTCGCTGCTGCTGTCCGCCAGACAGTGCGAGTGCGCTATCGTGCAGTCGATCGCGAACGTCATCCCATAACGCGGCGCGTTGTAACGCACGCTCGACGTGCTCGCCAATCTGCGATGACGAGAGCGATCGGTTCAACGTTTCCAAACCTGCGGCAACGTTTTCCCGAATGGTCATGGTGGGAAACGGTGTGGCCCGCTGAAACACCATGCCAACGCGAGAACGCAATTGAATCACGTTCATTCCGCGGGCGTATATGTCTTCCGCGCCAACGAAAACGCTTCCACTGATGCGCGTACCTGGTTCGCGTTCGTGCAAGCGATTGAAGCAGCGCAGCAGCGTTGACTTACCGCAACCAGATGGCCCGATGATCGCCGTAACTTCACCGGATTGACAGCGCAGCGAAAAATCGCGCACCACCACCCGTTTGCCGAACGTCGCAAACAGATGCTCGGCACGCAGTTCGATTGGCGTATTTCGCGAGTTGGCGGGCGCGGTCATCGGATAAACGCCTCAGGCACGCGGTGCTCGCATGGACGACGCACCACGGGCCAAACGTTGCCGCGAAAGAATCGATAGCCGAGCGAGCAGCCCGATTAAGAACACGATACAGATGAGGACGAGCGCGCCCGTCCACGCTTGTGCGCGCCAATCGTCGTACGGACTTAGCGCGTAGGCGTACACCTGCAACGGCAACGCAGCGATTGGTTTGCGTACGTCCCACGACCAGTACGCGTTACCAAATGCCGTGAACAACAGTGGTGCAGTTTCTCCGGCGATGCGCGCCATGGCGACGAGCGCACCTGTCACGATACCGGGAAGCGCGGTGCGGAGTACAACAGTTGCGATCGTTTTCCATTCGCTGAATCCGAGCGCGAGTGCCGCTTCGCTGAGCGCGGTGGGAACGAGTCGCACCATTTCTTCAGTTGCGCGCGTGACCAGCGGAATCATCAGCACGCCCAGTGTGATGCCGCCGGCCAGTGCCGAAAAGTGCCCCGACGGCCGAACGATCAATTCCCACGCAAAGATGCCAAGCACGATGCTGGGAAGTCCATTCAGTACGTCGGCGAGAAATCGAACAGTGTTTGCGAGACGTGTGGTGCGTTGTTCGGCGAGAAAAAGTCCCGCACCCAATCCAATTGGCAAACCGATGACCGACGCGATTGCCACGAGAATGAGCGTGCCGGTGATCGCGTTGCCCATTCCGCCACCCGGCACTCCGGCAGGCGTCGGAAGTTGCACGAGAAACGTGGACGACAGCGCAGAAAATCCGCGCACCGCGATATGTGTAAGAATTACGACGAGTGGCAAGACGGCGAGCGCACCGGCGCCATACACCAGCGACGTCATCATCGAACTTGTTTTGCGGCGACTGCGGAGGCGCAGTTCCCGTTGCGCCCACTTTTGCGCGTCGCGTTCGTCGAGTGTCATGACAGGCTACCTGCACGTTGCACGCGCCATACCAGCCAGCGCGCCAATGCGTTCACGATCAGCGTCGTTAACAGCAACACTCCGGCGACCGCCATGAGCGCGGACAAATGCAGCGCACCGGACGCTTCGCTGAACTCATTCGCGAGCAGCGACGCGACTGTATACGCCGGATCAAAAAACGAATGCGGAATTGCGTTGCGATTGCCGATCACCATGGTGACGGCCATCGTTTCGCCCAACGCTCGGCCAAGTCCGAGCATCACGCCACCCACGAGTCCCGATCGCGCAAACGGCAACACTGCATCGCGAATCATTTCCCAGCGTGTTGCGCCAAGTGCGAGCGCGGCTTCGCGTTGCGATTGTGGAACGGCGGACAATACTTCGCGCAAGACTGACGCGATGTAGGGCAAGATCATGATCGCGAGCACGATGCCCGCCGCAAGAATACTTGGGCCGTAGGCGGGCCCTGAAAAAATGACGAAACCGCCCAGGTGCAGCGTGTTGATGACAAATGGCATCAAGTACAAACGGAGCAGCGGTACGATGACGAATACGCCCCACAATCCGTAAACGACGCTTGGAATTGCGGCGAGTAAATCCACCATGAATGCCAATGAGGATCGCATCCATCGTGGCGCCAGTTCGGCCGTCAGTATTGCGGCGGCAATCGCCATTGGAGTCGCCAGTACGAGCGCGATAAGCGACGACAGCAGCGTTCCGATTATTGCGGGAAAGGCGCCGAACTTGTTGTGAGCGACGTCCCATGTACTTCCGAGCACGAGGTCGGTTCGCGCCATGCGGACTGCGGGCCAGGACGCCCATGCAATCACGCCAGCCAGCAGAATCAGCAGTGTTGGAATGACAAGCGCGCACGTTCTGACATACGCCCGATAAACAACGTCACCGAATGGCCGATGTTGCGTGGGAGCCGTTGCCAGAGACGATTCGCGCGTGGTGTTCGCTGGAGAAACTGACTCGTTCAATGCGGCGTTGGGGCGTCCAGTGCGTCGAGGCGTGCCAGTACGCGTGCAGCGGTGGTGGCGGGGAGTGGAACATATCCCAATTCACCGGCCGCTGTCTCGCCGTCCTTGAAGGCCCATCGCAAAAATTGCGTGAGTTGTCTGGTTTTAATGGGGCCTATGTTGGACGGAGATACCAACAGCCAGGTGAACGACGTAATTGGATATGCGTCGGCGCCCGGTGCGTTTACCAGCGAGATGCGCAAATCGCTTGACGCCGAGAGCGAATCCGTAATGCTCGCTGCTGCCGCCGAGATTTCGTGTGCCTGCGGGGACGCAAATTGTCCTGACTTGTTCTGGATGTGTGCGACGGGCAGGTAATTCTGTCGCGCGTACACCACTTCGACGTAACCAGACGCACCTTCCATTGCCTTTACCTGGCCGGCGACACCTTCATTGCCTTTTCCGCCAATGCCGGCCGGCCAACGGACATCTTTGCCGCGTCCCGGTCCGTCGGCCCACTCCCGGCTCACGCTCGCGAGGTAGTCGCTCAGGATGTACGAC
>JBDTTO010000382.1:0-4275 GCA_039930585.1 Gemmatimonadaceae bacterium | reverse complement strand
CTGTTACTACTGGGCTCGACTCGCACGAAGGGCGATCGTCGTCGCACGGTGAAGAAGGTCGCGGAATATCTGCAGAATTACCGTGAAAACACATTTGCAGCATTGGCGCTCGACGCGCTGGAATCGGCGGGGTCGGACACGGGGTTGCAGCTGTTACACGCCGAGTGGATGCCGCTCACTCAGGACGGCCCTGAAGGCGCCATGCTCGCAGAGTTGTTACGCTCTGCGAGCTGACATCCAATCCGATTTACGCTACATCCGGCATCCCATCAAGCAGTTTGTCCAGCGTGATGGGAAAGTCGCGGACACGCACACCGGTGGCGTTGTAAACCGCATTGGCAATGGCCGCTGCAACGCCACACAACCCCAGCTCACCGACACCTTTGGCTTTCATCGGTGAAGACACGGCATCGACCTGGTCGAGAAAAATCACATCCTGGTGCGGAATATCGGCATGCACCGGAACCTCGTAACCCGCGAGATCGTGATTCACAAAAAAGCCTCGGCGTTTATCAACCACCATTTCTTCCATCAACGCCGAGCCGACGCCCATGGACATCGCGCCAATGACCTGGCTGCGTGCGGTTGTCGGATTGAGAATGCGCCCCGACGAACAAACCGCCAGCATGCGACGCACGCGAATCTCTGCAGTGGCAGCGTCAACGCCTACTTCGACAAAATGCGCGGCGAAGGTTGATTGTTCGTATTTTTTGTCGAGATCACCAAACTCGATGAAGTCTTCAGCAACCAATTCCGCGTCACTTGCCGCTTTTGCGAGCAGGGCCGTCTTGCCGCCCGAATGAACTTCGCCATTTGTGAAAGTCGCGTCAGCGATGTTCATCCCGAGTTTTTGCGCAACGGACTCACGCAACTTCATGCACGCCGCGTAAACACCGGACGTGGAACTGTTGCCGCCCCACTGTCCGCCTGATCCGGATGAAACCGGGAAATCCGAATCGCCCAGCTTGACTACAACTTTCTCGATGGGCACGCCCATCGTTTCTGCTGCCGTCTGCGCGATGATCGTATAGCTGCCCGTGCCAATGTCGGTCATGTCCGTTTCGACCGTAATGACCCCTTCGTTGTTCAATCGCACGCGCGCCGCAGATTTGCTGAGAGGATTTCCGCGAATGGCCGCGGCCATACCAATTCCAACCAACCAGCGACCATCACGCACCGATGCCGGGCGCGTGTTCCGTTTGCTCCATCCGAACTTCTCGGCACCGGTGCGCATGCATTCAATCAATGAACGCTGCGAAAACGGGCGCTTTGGATTTTCAGGATCAACCTGCGTGTCGTTCTTCACGCGAAACTCAATCGGATCCATCGCCAGTTTTTCCGCCATTTCGTCCATGGCAGATTCCAGCGCCATCAGTCCTGTGGCCTCACCCGGCGCGCGCATTGCATTGCCCTCGGGTAAATCGAGTACTGACAGCCGCGTGGCGGTCATGCGATTGGCACCGGCGTACATCAACCGTGTTTGCACGGCCGATCCATCCGATTGACCGTTGGGCAAGTCGCCCGACCAGTTTTCATGCGCGATTGCGGTGATGGTGCCGTCGCGCGTTGCACCAATGCGAACGCGCTGTATCGTGGCCGGCCGATGCACCGTGTTGTTGAACATGAATGGCCGCGGCAGCGCAATTTTCACCGGGCGACCAGCGGCGCGAGCACCCAGTGCGGCAAGCACCACATCCGCCCGCAGAAAAAGTTTGCCGCCAAATCCGCCACCAACGTACGGCGAAACAATGCGCACGTTCTCCGGCGGAATTCCCAGCGTCTTCGCCATGTCGCCTTTGGCCCAGGCGATCATCTGATTGGCTGTCCACACGGTGAGTTTGTCTCCGGTCCATGACGCCGTTGTCGCATGCGGTTCCATCATCGCGTGTGCCTGATCCGGCGTCGTGTACGTCGCGTCGAATTTTACGGCTGCTGTCGCAAATGCTCCCGCGAAGTCTCCGACTTTCGAATCAGCCGGGATGCCCCATGAATCCTTTGGCTTTATGGCTTTGTCTTTGGAGCCTGCAAGGTCGAATGAGCCAAGCCCTTTAATTGTCTCAACGCGAACCAGCTGCGCGGCGGCGCGTGCCTGCTCAAACGTTTCGGCAACGACCACTGCAACGGCCTGGTGGTAGTGTTCGATGTCCGGGCCCGCCAGCAAATGCGCCGTGTTGAAATCACCTTTGCCAAGTTTGCCGGCCTCACTCGCGGTGACAATCGCAAGGACTCCCGGCGATGCCTTGGCCTGCGTGACATCGATTGACGCAATCTTTCCTTTCGCGATTGTCGACCCAACGATGTAACCGTACGCCGCATTGGGTGCGACGTCATGTCGCTCGTATGCGTACGGTGCCGTGCCGGTGGTCTTGAGTTTCCCGTCGATGCGTGGTGTCGGTTTGCCAACGAACTTCAGTTGATCGATTGGATTCGTGGTGGCGGGCGTATCGAATTTCATGACCGTCCTCCTTTGGCTTCGAGCAACGCAGCGCTCAAGGTGCGTTCAACTAATTTGAGTTTGAACGTGTTCTGCTGTGTGGGTTTTGCATCGGCGAGTAACTTTTGCGCGACCGCTTTCGCACCATTTGGCAGCTCGGTCTCTGCCGATTCAACACGCCACGGTTTGTGCGCCACACCGCCTACGGCAACGCGACCAGAACCATCCGGTTGCACAATGACCCCAACCGACACCAGCGCAAACGCGTACGATGAACGATCGCGCACCTTGTGATAGATGTGCGTGCCACCAACGGGTTTTGGCAGTGTCACGCCCGTAATAAATTCACCGGGCTGCAACGTGGTTTCAACGTTTGGTGTGGTGCCTGGCAACGTGTGAAATTCGGCAATTGGAATGGTTCGCGTTGTACCGGCGGATTGCACGGTTTCAATGGTCGCGTCAAGCGCGCGCATGGCGACCGCCATATCGCTGGGATGCGTGGCAATACACGCGTCGCTTACGCCAATGACGGCCATCTGTCGGCTGAAGCCGCCAATGGCACTGCACCCGCTGCCCGACTCGCGTTTGTTGCAGGGTTGCGCCGTGTCGTAGAAGTAGGGACAACGCGTGCGTTGCAACAGATTGCCCGCCGTTGTCGCTTTGTTGCGCAACTGCCCAGACGCTCCCGCGAGTAACGCGCGCGAAAGCAGCGCATAGTCTTTGCGTACAGTGTCATTGGCCGCAAGGTCTGTATTGCGCACCAACGCGCCGATGCGCAAACCACCGTCGGCGGTCTTCTCTATCTTGTCCAGGCCCAAACCATTTACATCAATGAGTCGCGTTGGCGTCTCGATTTCGAGTTTCATGAGATCTAGCAGGTTCGTACCGCCCGCAATGAACTTTGCGCCGGGTGTACGTGCTGCGACCGCAGCTTCGGCCGCCGATTTCGCGCGCTCGTATGTGAACGGTCTCATGCTCCGACTCCCGCCACTTCGGCAATCGCTTCGGCAATGTTCGAGTACGCTGCACAGCGACAGATGTTGCCACTCATGCGTTCGCGCAACTCCACGTTCGTCAATTGGGGCTTGGCGGTGAGATCAGCCGTCACGTGACTGGGCACCCCGGCCTTGACTTCATTCAACATCGCAACCGCCGAGCAAATCTGGCCCGGCGTGCAGTATCCGCACTGAAAGCCGTCGTGTTTTACGAAGGCCGTTTGCATTGGATGCATCTTTTCCGGCGTGCCGAGTCCTTCAATTGTGGTAATCTTGTCACCGCTGTGCATCACGGCCAGCGTCAGACATGAATTGATGCGCCGGTCATTCACCAAGACCGTACACGCACCACATTGTCCGTGATCGCACCCCTTCTTCGTGCCGGTGAGATGCAGCTGCTCACGCAACGCATCCAACAGCGTCGTTCGTGAATCCAGCGTGAGTGCGTGCGTCTGGCCGTTTACGTCCAGAGAAAACTTTGAAGTCGCGCCAAACTCAGCGACCGGTTGCGCCTCGGGCGTGGTGCATGACACAAACGGAGCAGCCATGGCCGCGGTCGCGCCAATCGCGATGAAATGACGTCGGGATAACTCGTGTGCATCGAAATCAGCCATGCTTCATGCTCCATCGACAACTGCACTGCGCGGGATGCAGTTTGGCGGGCAATCCGGAGTGGTGCGCTGCTAATGATACCTCGTGATAACCGCACTGTCGAATCGGATCGGGTGACATGCGCACGCCAGCCTCATGGTTTGACCCGAGCGCCAGTCATCACGACCGCGATGCCACGCGGCGTTCCATCCAACAGCACAGTGCGTCGCGTTCCAGTCAACGAATCGCCGCGAA
>JBDTTO010000381.1:0-4278 GCA_039930585.1 Gemmatimonadaceae bacterium | reverse complement strand
CGTAATCCGATGGCAGTCTGGTTGTGTGAATTGCGTTTGTGGTTGTCGGTGATCATCGAGTGCCCGGAAACACAAACGTCGCGCATCCCACCGCTGCCCAACCTGGATCACAACATTCGCGTCGGCGACACGCTGTCAGCCGGGAATCTGCAATTCGCATCGCCATCCGCACGAGCGCTCACAACACTCCGACATCGGTATTCGCGCGCTACGGGAAGTCGAAAACGCACGCTCGCAGCCTCGCTCGATCACGAGGAACGGAAGCGCGCCGTAACCGAAAGCACTCGCATGATAGATGCGACGGTGCAAATGCGTAGAGAGCTGCTTGAGCGTGTGCGCAGTCGTGACCTGTTCGGCGAACGAACGCCGCCCACGCGCAATGCGCGAGCTCGATTGCTGCAGGTAAGAACGACGTTAAAGGAGCAACAGAAGCATCGGAACCGATTGTTGTTGGGTGGCGCGCTGCCTTTTCGATTTGCGGCGCACTTTGCGGATCTTGCGGCCGAAGGCTTCGATATTGTCATCGGCAATCCGCCGTGGGTGCGTCCACACAATTTGCCGATTGCCGAACGCACTCGATTGCGTGCGGAATATCAAACGATCCGTGACGCTTCATGGAAAGTTGGTGCGTTGCGTGCCGGCGCCGGCGCCGGATTTGCTGCACAGGCCGACCTTGCGGTTGCATTCGTGGAACGTGGCGCTGAGTTGCTCAAACCTTCGGGCGTATTGGCACTGCTGCTGCCGGCGAAGCTTTGGAGATCACTCGCGGGCGGTGGCGTTCGCAAATATCTGGCGGACAACATGCACGTTCAAGTTGTACGCGACTGGAGTGACGCCGTCGCAGTCTTTGACGCCGCGGTGTATCCGTCGCTTCTCGTCGCGACGCGATCGCGTCCGATTCATCGAGCACCACGTGCTCTAACCGATGTGGCAATGGACCACGCAATTCCGAGCGTCGTCTCGAGGGAGATCTCCAGCGAACTGAACGATGATTCGCGTGATGATTCGCGTCATGATTCACGTGCCGATTTCGTTCATCGAATTCAGGTCTCCGTAACACGCGGCGAGCATGAACACGCGTTCGACATTCCTCGTCATTTTCTGTCGATGGGTGCTGATCCAGCTGCGCCCTGGTTGTTGCTGCCGTTCGACGCACGAGCTGCCTTTGAACGCCTTCGTCGAGCAGGCCCCGCGTTGGGCGATTCACCGTTGGGGCGACCGCTGTTGGGCGTGAAGTGCGGTTTGAATTCGGCGTTCCTCGTGCATGCGGTCGAACACGACGACGACACGGCAACCATCAGTTGCGATGGGCGTGATCACACAATCGAACGCACGCTGTTGCGCCCTGCTCTCCGCGGCGAGGCGATTGCATTGCGCTCGGCATCGCGTCCATCGCGAACGGTGACGGATCTTCGCATTCTCTGGACGCACGGAGCCGATGGTTCTCCGATGCGCACCTTGCCGCCACGTACGACACGATGGCTCGCGCGATATCGCAGTCAATTGGAGGCACGTCGAGATGCGCGCATCAAACAGCCGTGGTGGACGCTGTTTCGCACCGAAGCGGCGCGCTCGGAATCGGCGCGACTGGTATGGGCCGATCTCGGACGAACGCTCCGAACGACAATCTTGCCGCCGGGTGATCCCACGGTCCCTCTGAACAGCTGCTACGTGTTGCGCGCAACTTCGCTGACGGATGCGCACGCGCTTGATGTATTGCTCACGTCGCCGATCGCTGCGGCCTGGTTGGACGCGATTGCCGAACCCGCACGCGGCGGCTGGCGGCGATTTCTCGGTTGGACGGTTGCGGCACTGCCGGTGCCAGAAAATTGGACCGCTGCACGTGTGCCACTTGCTCGATTCTGGCGCGCTCAACAAAGCGCGACTCCCCCGTCGCCCGAAGAGCACATGGCGGTTGTCGCGGCCGCTTACGGCATTCCTCTGCAGACTCTGATTCCCTTGCTGAATTGGCGCACTCGATGAAACAAACAACAAAACCCGCTCGGTGGACGACGGTTCCGGTACACACGGTTTGCGCGCAGATCGCCAGCGCCGCGTTGGGAGAGAAACCGCCGCTGGATGTGCAAGGCGAAGTCGCGGCGACGCATGGCGCTGATCTATCGGATGCGATTCCGCCTGACGTCACGTTGGGCAGCATCACGTTGGGCAGCATCACGTTGGGCAGCATCACGCTGCGCTTGCATCAAGCTGACGCGGTTCAACGAATACGCGCGTCAATTCGCGCGGTGGGCGGAGCGCTGTTGGCGGACGATGTTGGTTTGGGAAAGACCTACGTCGCGCTCGCGCTCGCACGCGAGTATGCGCGTGCGCATGTCATCGCACCAGCAACGCTGCTTCCGATGTGGCGCGACGCAGTTGCGGCAACCGGTGTCTCGAATGTTGTGTTGCACTCGGTGCAGGCCCTGTCGCGACGGCCCATCTCTGCCGAGCAGAACGAAGGTTCAATGCTGATCATTGTTGACGAGGCGCATCATCTTCGCACCCGCAATACGGTGCGGTATCGCAATGCCCAGCAGTTCTCGGCCGGACGTGACATTTTGCTCATGAGCGCGACACCGGTGCACAACCGAACGCGCGAGTTGCGAAACCTGCTTGCCCTGTTTCTCGGACATCGCGTGGATGCGTTGGATAGAGCGACGCTTGCGGAATGTGTCATTCGTCGAACTTCCAGCGACGCCGAGTCAATCGTCGTGCCGAGAGTGCATGAACACGATGCGACTTTCATGCCCGACAATCGTGCGGTTCTGGAGTGTATTCTGCAGCTCGCGCCTCCACTGCCCGTGAACGACGGTGCCGCAGCGAGCGCGCTTGTTCGACTTGGGCTTCTACGCGCGTGGTGTTCGAGCGACGCGGCGCTTACCGATCGTATTCGGCGGCGGCAATTGCGCGGTGAAGCGTTGCTGCATTCGCTGGCGCACGGTCGATATCCAACACAGCGCGAATTGGAAGCCTGGATTGTCGGAAGTGATTCCGTGCAACTTGGTTTTCCGGAGCTCTTGATCGCCACAGCGTCTGATGACACGTCAGTCTTGCTCAAAACCCTCGTATCGCATCTGGACTCGTTGCAAGCGCTGTTGCAGGTACACACCCGAACTTCAATTGCAGATGCTTCACGAAGTTCTGCACTGCGAGCAATGCTGCAAAACGAGTCGCCTACGCCGATCATTGCATTTTCGCAATTTGCGAGCACCGTTCGAGCGTTGCATCGCGCGCTGAGTGACATGGCTGGCGTAGCTTCACTCACTTCCGAAGGTGGACGAATTGCCAGCGGGCCGATTGCCCGACAGGAGTTGATCGCGAACTTTGCACCGAAGGCAAACGGCCGCCCTCCACCCAGTGATGCGCGGAAAATTCGCCTGCTGATAACGACTGACTTATTGGCAGAAGGTGTGAACCTCCAGGATGCAGGAACCGTTGTTCATCTCGACTTGCCGTGGACACACGCGCTCAAACAACAGCGCGTTGGTCGCGTGGCACGAATGGGCTCAAGCTTTTCGGTGGTGCACGTTTACACTTTCGCCCCACCAATGGGCGCAGAAAGCGCGCTGAAACTCGTAGCGACCCTCGAACGAAAAGCGGGATTACACCGTGATTTGGTCGGTTACGAGCGCGGAATAACAGGACTGCACAATGATTCAACTGCCAGTGCACCCGACGAGGCGACCCAGCTCAGAAACGCGCTGATGAAATGGCGATCGAACGGCGTAGCGGCGCCATTGTTATCCCAATCGCTACATCCATCGTCATCACCATCTCTGATGTCGACACAGAGACCGACAGCGAGACCGACACCGGCACTGCTACCGACACCAACGTTGGTGGCCGTCACGCGCGCTGCTCAATCTGGATGGATTGCCGTAGTGGAATCCAATAGCGAAAGTTTGGTGGTGGCCTGTTTGAATTCTGCAACCACAGAACTCCTCGAAAGCGAATCACACTCGCAAGAAACGCGTGAACATGTAGACTCGGATACGACAACGTTGCTGCGGGCAGTTCGCGCTGTTGACGACGCGCGTTCGGAAGCCATCCAAGTAGCGCTGCGGGATCCAGACATCAAGCCGGAGAAACATGGCGTCCAACACGCGCTCAAAACATTGAACAGCTGGCTTTACAAACGCGACCTTCAGAATCTCGCCGGCGATACGCCACGATCGATCTCACGCGCACAGAAACGCGCGCTGGACACACTCTCGCTTCGCTTACACGACACCTCCGCCGCTCGGCGATTCGCTCTCGCAACACTCGCCTCCAGCATAG
>JBDTTO010000380.1:0-4294 GCA_039930585.1 Gemmatimonadaceae bacterium | reverse complement strand
TTGCTGCGCTTCACGGTGAAGTAGATGCTCCGCCGGCGGTGCGATTCGTCGAGCCATCGATGTGTTGATGAACGAGAACGGCTACACCCGCGGCCGGACCTACACCAACAAGACCATCGCCCTGTTGACAGACGGCATTCCCAACATTCGGGCAGCGGGGGGTAACACGGCTCCCGAAATGAATGGGGGTAACGACAGCCTGAACGGCAGCGGTGGTGAAACCAATTGGTCGATGGTGAATCCCGCGGTCGTTACGTATCCCGGCATTGACGGACCCGGCATCACAAAGTCGCTGCAAAACGGCGACGCCGATGGCAGCGTGTGGCGGCCGGCCGAAGCCGATACATCAATTCGCCCGGGTTGGTTTTATCACCCGGCTGACGATGCAAAAGTACGAACGGTCGACAATTTGTACGACTTGTATTTCAAGTCAGTTGGGCGAAACGCAAAGCTGTTGCTGAACGTGCCTCCGACGCGCGCGGGATTGTTGCATGATACCGACGTTGCGCGATTGACGCAGTTTCGCGAACGGCTCGCAAAACTGAACGAGAGCAAAATTGTTCGCGGCGCTAAATCATCGTGGCATGCGACGACGGGGAAACTTGGCGAATCGCTGCTGGAATTCAACACACCACAAACCATTTCTGCATTTCGTCTAAGCGAAGACATTGCCAAAGGTCAGTCGGTTGCACGATGGTCCGTGCAGGTCATGGAGAACAATGATTGGCGCGTCGTCGCTCGCGGCACAACAATCGGCTACGCACGCATGGAACACTTTGACCCATTAGTGGCGCGCCAGGTGAAACTGGTGATCGAAGAAGTCGTGGATGAGACGCCATCAGTGCGACCGTTGATCGTGTACGGTTAAAACATTCATGGATTTAACGTTCTCCCGGTCTTCCAACGTCGCCGGTGTATAAATGACCACGCTCAAATCCGGCCGATTGTCGACAGCAAAGGATGAATATTCAAGCATGATCGTAGCCCCTGATGAATGGCGGATCAACTTGCGCCCTTCCCCATGAATGCGCACATCAAAGTCAGACCAGATACGTTTGAAGTCGGGACTCTGCGCGCTCAATTCATCAACAAATGTCTGCGCACGATCCGATTCGTATTGTACTTCGGGCATTCTGTTTTGCGCCAACAGAAACAGATGCTCGCGCTCAACGGCAGTCAGTGCAAGCGCACCTGCAATACGATCGAGCACGTCTGCTGACGGCGCGCCACCACGTCCTTGCTCGAGCCATGTGTACCAGGTCGCGCTCACGTTTGCGCGCTGCGCCACCTCTTCGCGACGCAATGCTGGCGTACGCCTGCGCGTTGCGGGAATGCCAAACGTCGCCGGATCAAGCTTGGCGCGACGATCCTTGAGATAGGTGCCCAGCAAATTCGTTTCCGGCATCACGCAATCGTTTTGAGTTGCATCGAGTTTAGCCTGTTAGTGGCAATACCGGTATAACGTCACGACTTCATCCCGCTGCCCAACACGCGCATCATGGAGTCGTTGTACGGAATTCATACTAACAGGAACACATCATGCGAGTTTTCGTTACCGGCGCGACGGGGTTTATCGGCTCGGTTGTCGTGCGTGATTTATTGGATGCGGGACATCATGTGCCTTGGACTCGCGCGGTCGGATGCAAGCGAACACTTTGGATTTCTCGGACACTTTCTCGCGACTGATAATCCAACGTCCAGCGCGATTACGCGTGAGCGGTTTGGCTGGACGCCGGCACAGCTGTCACTGTTGGAAGATCTTGATCAACCGTACTACTTCGGTATCAACAACGTCGCCTGAAAGTTGAACGTGTAATACGCGGTACCGGTGCTGTACCGAAATTTCCAGACAAACGAGCCCTGCAGGGTAAAACCGCTCATCGTCGCGTTGATGCTGCCGCCCGGAACTACGATCACATCATCATCCGCAAACGACGGCGCGACATCACCCACGATCTTGCCGCTGCCAAGTGCTCCGATACTCAGCGACGTGATGAAGTCGGAGTCAGGGCAGTTCGATCCCAGAAACGCGCGAAATGAATTGCCAATGAATCCGCCAGTATCCGAAACCTGACCAGGCAAATACTGCTCAAGGACAATTCCGCGACAATTGTTGGGACCGTGCGCCATGTCGATGACGCTGTTGCCCGGCGACTGCATCAAGTCGTTGGCCGTCTGATTGAAGATAGCCAGTCCAAGTACATCACTCTTGTCGGTACCGGTTCCGCCAGGCGGCAACAACGATGAGGCCAGCGTCACGGATTTGAACTGCCACGCTTTTGCATACAAAACCGCACTGGAGTCTCGACCAATTGGACGCTTGGTTGTTTTCTCCAGAACAGTGCCGTACATCATTGTTCGGCCAATTTCAGTCATCTGGCGTGAGAACGCCGGTGTGGCGGTGTCGGTGCTATCCACCACGGTTCCTTTGTACTTCCAGCGATACGTCGAACCGGCAGGTGCACCTGTTACAGTTGCCGTATAATCCGCAGTGATATCGTTAATGGTGATGATCGAATCCGGACGCACGTCGGTTGGAAGTAGTTTGTAGGTGACGGTGTTCCAATCCAACCACGCAGGAAATGCGAGCGCGGTGCCGGCGCTGCCGGGCATGGGTTGCAGAATTTCATAGCCAACTTTCAGAACACCTTGCGGCAACGGCAGGTTGCCATTGAAAACCTGGCTGGGGCCAATTGGGCCCACCGCACCCCAGCTGCCGTCGGGGTTCTGAATCGCGCGACGAAACGGCATCAGCAACGGTGGCGGCGGCGTTGGACTTGATGCGCGATACCCATGATCTTCACACGTATTGCACTCCCACCAATTGCGCAGCGTATCGGCCGCGTACACTGCTGCCGTGTCCATTATGCCATACGCACTGTTGAACGTTGGTTTCGGCCATCCTTGTGCATCACCAATTGTCTTCGCCGTTACTTGTGCGAACTCCTGCGCAAACGGCCCGTCCTGCACAAGCAGTCCGTAGTGCACTGGTGCCAGGTGATCGATTTGATATTGCTTGCCGCTGATTGGCGTGACGAATGCAGGTGCCCATCCAGTGGGGCGCAGATTCATCGTAACGGGTTGCCCTGGTGCATCGGGGATGGACATTTCAACGCTGGTACCCACTGTTCGATATACAATGCCAAAGCGTGGATCGTCTCCACTCGCAATTACTTGGTCGTTGAACAACATGATGGGTTGCGGTTTGTTGCTGGACAACAGAAACGCTGCCTTGATTTCATTCATCGACTGCGACGCGTAAGCGTTTGGATTCGCCTTGATCGCCGCAAATGTCACGTACGCCAGTCCGCCAGCGAGATAAAGATCGGGGATGTCGGCGTGCGCAACCGATGCCCAACGAAATCCGCGACGATTGCTCTCTGAAATTCCCGGCGCTTCCTGATACTTCTTGTACAGTGGCCCATTGCTGCTCTTTCGATTGACGAAATACCAGATGGAAGTACCGATCATCGACACGTCGGGATCGATGGACGGTCCTGACTGCGCAACAGGAAACGATGAGACCAACTGTCGCTGAAAGTCCCATTCATCCGTTCCGGTGCGAAAACCGGAATCGAAATCACGCGCCAACAACGCGGGGTCGATGGCGATCATAACCATCACGGGTGTTGGTGGTGCGTGCAGTGATGTGTTGAACGGTATGTTGTTTGAAGTATTGAACGATGTGTTAAGTGATGTGTTAAGTGATGTGTTAAGTGATGTGCTGAGTGAAGTGTTGGCCGATGTCATGACTGACGGCGCATTTGCCGGGGCCATAGCAGTCGTCCGCGTCGGCACCTCAATCGACGGCAACGCCACCGTGATTCCCGTGGCACTCATCGCAGAAGTTGGCAACACGGTCAGCAAGCCCGTCGCTGGATCAACGGCGACAACTACAATCACTTTTCCATTCGATGTCACGCCAGGCAACCGCAATGTCGCCGGCAGTTTGAATCGGCCCACTGGTCCGGTAACTGCCAACGCCGGTGATACGGCCACCATGCCCGCCGGCAAGACAACACTCGATGCAGAAGAAACCGTAAAACCAATCGTGCCCGCGGTTTTGAGCGCGCCGGATGGAATAGTCAGCGTCGTGCCGTTCAACGCTGAACCAGTCTGCGTGAGTGTTACGGTGCCACCGGTAGTTGGAATGGCTTGCCCAGCAACGTCGACGGTTGCAATCAACGCGGTCGCAACCAACTTGAGCGCGGGTAACGTGCCACTGCGCGCCGTGATGACGTTTCGTCCTTCGGCGCTACCAAGTTTCCAATCGCCGGGTGATGCAGTTCCGTCG
>JBDTTO010000379.1:0-4294 GCA_039930585.1 Gemmatimonadaceae bacterium | reverse complement strand
GAATTCGCTTTGGTAATCGTGACGCCGGTTTGTCGAACGGCGGCTGGGAGCTGGGGCGTCGCAACGCCAACAGCGTTCTGCACGTCAACGGCCGCGAGATCCTGATTGCGCGAGATGTCAAAGTAGATCGACAGACTCATCGTGCCGTCGCTGGTATTCGACGACTTGTAGTACAACAACCCGTTCAAACTTGAGAGCTGCTGTTCGATGGGCGATGCAACCGCGCTGGCAACATCCTGCGCGCTGGCGCCCGGATAGTTCGCGTTTACCTGAACAGCGGGCGGCGTGATTTGCGGATAACGACTGATCGGCAGCGATCGCACCGCGAAGGCACCGAGCAACGTGATCACCATCGATAGCACGGCGGCGAGCACGGGACGTCTTACAAACAGATACTCGGTTTCGCCCGATGCTTCGGTGGCCAGCTTGTTCGTGACTTCCGCGTTTGGAACGTGATGTGAACCGTCGTGCGGTTGTTGCGCGCTCACTTGGTGGCTCCGCTGTCACTCAACGGCTTTGGGCGCACCTTCGCACCCGCGCTGATTTTCTGCACGCCATCAACCACGATTTTGTCGCCAGTGCTGATTCCTTTTTCAATCAGCCAGTTTTTACCAGACCAACCCGCGGCTTTCACGACACGCACCGAAACTTTGTTGCTGTCGCCCAGCACGTACACAATTTCCTGGCCCATCTGCTGCAACACGGCGCGCTGCGGAACTACAATCGCGCTGTCGCGTTTGAGTCCGCGAATGCGCACTTGCGTGAACTGTCCCGGCACCAACACACGATCCGGATTTGCAAACTCTGCGCGATACTGCTGCGTGCCAGTGCGCGCATCTACGACCGGATCGACATAACCGATGCGACCATCGCGCGGAAAGTCGACGCCATCCTGCATGGTCAACACCACGCGCGCTCCGCCGCCAATCGCGAGTTCCTTTCGCGCAATGGGATTCGTTCTCCAACGATATTGTTGATCCGCCGACGGACGAAAACTCACGTACACGGGATCGACCACATCAATGGTGGTGAGCAAATCACTCACGCCGCCAACGCGCGCGCCAACATCCAGCAACGCGCGACCAACACGACCGCTGATTTCTGCGCGCACGATTGTTTCGTTCAAACGTTTTTGTGCAGCGTCCAGCGATCCTTTTGCTTCGTCAACTGACGCTTTCGCAACCAGCAACTGCGCTTCGGCGTTATCGACTTCCTGCTTTGCAATCGCGTTACCAACCAGCAGCGGTCGCAAACGCGCGACGCTCGTCTGACTGTTTGTGTAGCGCGCTTCCGCCTCAGCTAACCGCGCCTTCGCGCTGCGTGCATCGGCGTCGGCCGTGGTGGGATCGATGCGATACAGCTCGTCGCCAGCTTTCACCTGCGCGCCTTCCGTGAACGGCCGAGCGAGAATGACGCCCGACGCCTGCGCGCGCACCTGCACGGTGCGGAATGCTTCGACCTGGCCAACAAACTGCAGATTGTCCTCGACCGTGGCCGGCTGCGCGACGATGAACGTGACTTCGGGCGGCGGCGCCGGCTTCGCGGGCTCCTTGGCCTTACAGGCTGTAAGGATGGAGAGGCAGATCGGCGCAAAGAGAGCCAGGCCAGCAGAGCGTTTAAGCGAGCTGGGCAGTTGTATTGGCATTGGAGCGTTGGTTAGCGCGGGATGGTTTCGGACCTGCCGGTATGTAGTTACATACCACGCGGTAGGTAAGACTCTTCGAAAACTGGTGCGCGGCTTCAGAATCGGCAGCGTTCGATCACCGGATAAATCCTGATATGTCCACCGAACCTGCGACGATCGAACGAAAACGCATGCGTCCCGAGGATCGCCGTAATGCTGTACTGGACGCGGCGCTCCGGGTTTTTGCTGACGCGGGATTTCGTCGCGCCAGTTTGACGGAAGTTGGCGTAGAGGCGGGCGTGACGAAGGGATGCGTGTACCACTACTTCGATTCGAAAGAAGAGCTGTTGCTGGCGCTGATGCGCGAGCGTTCGTCGAGCGCGGCGAAGGCGTGCCTGGCCGAGTCGGAGTCGTCCACGCGGGACGAGGCGCTGGCGATGATGGTGAAAAGCCTGTGGCGCAAATATGAGCGAGATGGTCAGCTCGAACTGTCGACGGTGGCGCTCACGGAATTGCCGCATGCACCGGCAGTGGCTCGCGTGTTGTTTGATGAAGTGGCGACGCCCAACCGCGCGTATTTGCGTGACGTGTTGAACCGAATGAACACGAAGTCGCGTGCGTCGGACTTAACGGCTGCAGAAACGCGCGCAACAAATGCAGAGAACGAGCTCGCCGCGATTCTCGTTCCGTACATGGTGATGGGTGCTGCACTTGGCTATCGCATGTATCGCGACATTGATCCGGTTAAGCGCTCGTCCGAGGAGATTGAGGCGGCATTGTTACGGATTTTGCAGCGCGGACTTTGAAGGCACACGCGTTGCGATCTTGAACATTGATTCACCAGGTATTTCGCGCGCTGTCGATCTACTGAATCAAAACTTTGATTCAATCCAGGTGAATAATTCCGCGCTTGAGTCCTGTCGCCACGGCCGCAGTGCGATCATCGACGCCCAGCTTTCGCAGTACGTGCATCACGTGAACCTTCACGGTCGCTTCAGTTCGGCCGATCGCTTTCGCAATTTCCTTGTTTGACATTCCCGTGGCCAAATGGCCGAGTACTTCCACTTCGCGTTCGGTGAGTTCGAGCGTTGGTGTAAACTCTGCGAGACGACCCGCAACCGCTGGCGGAATCACGCGTTGGCCGCGATGCACCACACGAATGGCGTCCGCAATGTGATTGCGCAACGCATCCTTAAGCAGATAGCCGCGCGCGCCCGCTTCGAGCGCTCGGCGAATGTCGACGTCGCCGTCGTACGTGGTCAGCGCGATAATGCGCGCGTTGGGCGCCTCCGCAATAATCGCCTGAATTGCAGCGACGCCGCCAACACCAGGCATGCTCAGGTCCATCAGGGTCACATCCGGGCGATGCACCCGATACAACTCGATCGCGCGCGCACCATCTCCCGCCTCGGCCACGAGATTCATGTCCGGATAAAACGCGAGCAGTGCGGACAATCCGTCCCGGAAAATCGGATGATCGTCCACCGTCATGACGCGGATGATCTCGCGCGGGATCTCGTCAGATTGCTGCATGAATTTCGGCATGAAAGCAGGTTTGCGATTGACGCTCGCCACGACAATACACCCTTCGGATAGTCGTCATGCGACGTCGCCACCGGCGTTTGCTGTCGGAATTACGAGAGACACGACGGTGCCGATGCCGTGCGCTCCGCGCATTTCAAACGAACCGCCCACGTGTTGTGCGCGTTCACGCATGCCCGAAATTCCCCAGTGGCCGATTCGTGTGGCGTCGTCCACTTCGTCGGGATCAAAACCACATCCGTCATCGCGAATTTGCAGTTCAACACTCGCTTCCGCGTATGCGAGTTCGATACCAATTGACGTCGGGCGGCCATGACGCACGGCGTTAACCACGGCTTCGCGGCCGATTCGCAACATTGTGGACTCAATCAGTGGCGTCAGGCGACGACTGCGTCCACGTACGTCAACTCGCAAGACAATTTCTGAATCCACCACCGCGCTTTTCGCGGACGTCTCAATCGCGGATGCAAGGTCTTGTTCCTCCAGCATCGGCATCCGCATATCCCAAATCGAACGTCGCGCATCCAGAAGCGTTGCGTCGGTCAAGATAAGCGTTCGCGTCAATCGTTCTGCCGTCTCATGAGGAGATTGCGCATTCGACAGCAGCGTTGCCTGCAGTTGCAACGCAATACCGCTGAATCCCTGCAACAGTGTGTCGTGAAGTTCGCGGGCCACGCGCGTTCGTTCTTCAAGCGCCGCATCGAAGCGCGCACGCAATCGCTCTTCGCGCATCCGGCTTCGTGAACGACCGATGGAATAGAAGGCCAGTGGTCCACCGACACCGATCGTGAGTACTATCAGCGCCGTGAACCATGCTGTTTGATACCAGGCGGGCATGACGTCGAATGCAACAGACGTTTCGTCACTGTTCCTTACGTCGCCCGGATTTCGCGCGCGCAGGTGAAACGTGTAGTGACCCGGACGCAACTGCGTGTACGTGACAACGCGTGAAGGTCCCGGGGCCGTCCAGTTCCGCTCAATTCCATCGAGGCGGTGTTCGTGGCGACCGATGCGCCGAGCCACGCGAAGCACGCGATGGCGGCCCTGAAGCACGGCAAGCATGTTGCGAGCGCCGTCCCCGCGGTGTTCGGTTCGCTGGAGGAGGCGGACCAACTGTTCGCGGCCGTC
>JBDTTO010000378.1:0-4295 GCA_039930585.1 Gemmatimonadaceae bacterium | reverse complement strand
GTGGGGCTTGGTGGGTGAAGCGGGATTGCGCGCCACTGGTCAATTTGCTGCTGTTCCGAATCCCAAGCGAAAAAGATCACGCAAGCTTTAGGCGCGTGCGAAGGCGGTGGTTAAGCCTCAACGCCCCGTTGTGAACGTTTGCAATACAATGGCAGGAGAATTCACGCAACCGACATGTCGATGAGACATGACCGTGACGAATGTCTCGGAACGGCGCCGTCGAATGTGACAGTTGAATGACAAGTTGCCGCACTTCGCGACTTAGTCTCTCCCTCCACAACATCATGAAATTGCACACACGGTCGGTTGACGCGGGTTCGCCGTCATCACTGTTGGTTGTTCTGTTTGCCAGTGCCGTCATGTGCGCGCCGTCGCTCGCACCATCGCTCGCGCTTGCGCAGGATGCTCGCGCGACGGTTGGTGGCACTGTGACCGACGAGCATCAACGACCATTGGCCGGAGCCTCACTTCAGGTATTGGGATCCTCCATCACCGGAAGCGCCGCGCGCGACGGGTCGTTTCGGTTGCTTGGCGTTCAGACCGGATCACGTCGAATTGTCATTCGTTATCTTGGCTACAAGCCCGAATCGGTCACAGTGAATGTCGCTGGTGGCGCGCGCAACAATATCGACGTCGTCATGCGTCATCCGGCGCAGCAACTCGAAGCCATTGTTGTCGAGAGCCCGGTTGCGGGACAGGCTGCAGCGCTCAACCAACAAAAGTCGGCAGACAATCTCTCCAGTGTAGTTGACGCCGAATTAGTGGGCCGTTTGCCCGATCGAAATCTTGCTGAGGCGTTAGGACGCGTACCCGGCGTCGCGCTTGTGCGTGATCAGGGTGAAGGCCGCTTCGTGCAAATTCGCGGCACCAGCGCTTCGCTGAATACGCTTTCAATTGACGGCCAGCGGATGCCAAGCCCGGATCCTGGCACGCGTCAAACACCAATGGACGTTATTCCGTCCGACATGGTTGCCGCGATTCAGGTGAACAAGTCACTCACGCCCGATCTTGATGGTGATGCCATTGGCGGAAACATCAATCTGATCACGCCAACACCGCGCACCGGCATGCCGTTGTTTTCGCTGAACATTGCCGGCGGACAGAACATCATCAACAAAGGCGCACTCAAGAACTTCAGTGGATTGGCTGGTCGTCGTTTTGGCCCGGACAACAAGATCGGCATTGTAGTTGGTGGCAGCTACTACCAGAACGATCGTGGTTCGCAGAACTACGAAATGGGTTGGTGCGTCGAGACGACGTGCAAGGGCGTGACCGCCGATCGTGGTCTTGATGCTCCGACACAAATCGCGCTGCGCAATTACTCACAGGTTTTGCGCACACGCAAAGGCGGCAATGGCACGCTTGACTACCACTTCACGGACAATCATCAGATTTATGTGAAGGGCTTCTATTCGAAGTTCTCCGATGATGAAGAGCGCTATGTCACGACGCCAAGTTTTTCATCGGGCACCTACACACTTACGGACGCCAATCATGGCACTGTTGTTGGTGCGCGCATGGACAAGGAGTTGCGTCTTCGCCCGGTGAGTCAGTCACAAGGTTCCATTCAGGTTGGTGCCAAACACCAATTCTCGAATACGCTGGTTGACTACTCCGCGCAAATTGCCCGCGCGCGAGAAGATCGTCCGAAGACGTTGACGATGGCTTTCCGTCAGAGCAGCATGGACTTCACGTACGATGTTTCGGACGAAGACATGCCACGTTTTACCGTGACGAAGGGCGCGGAAGTTGATGCGTCCAGGTTCACCTACAACTCGCTCCGTCAGCAGACGCGTCACGCGTTGGATGATGACAAGAGTGCGAAGTTGAATATCTCAACGCCAGTGCGGGTAGGAAGCGCCAACGTGATCTTCAAGTTTGGCGGATCGGCGCGACTCAAGAACCGCTCGGCGCTCGACAGCAGCAATCGTTTTCTCGCGACGTTCAAGACGGGCGCCGCAACACCGACGCTGCCGCTAACGTTGGCAGCCGTTCAGGGAACACCGCGCACCAAAGATTTCCTCAACAACGATTTCACGTTTGGTCCACAGGCCAGCGCTGACCTTGTGAAGAACTTCTTCAACACGTACGGTTCGTCGCTCAACATCAATGCGGCGCAATCTCAGGTTGAGAGCAACCAGACGAACTACGATCTCGACGAGAACGTCTACGCCGGATACGCAATGGCGACGGTCGACGCCGGCAAGCTTCGCCTTATTGGCGGTGCGCGCGTTGAGAACACCAGCGAAGACAACCAGGGATTCTTTGTTCGGTTGGCTGGTACGGCTGTCACGATTGTGCCGCAGAAGCGCAGCCAGAACTACTCGAATGTGTTGCCATCAATCACCGCGAAGTATTCGCTCACTGATCGCTCGGTGATTCGTGCGGCGGCAACAACTTCGCTGGTTCGACCCAACTTCTCCGACTTCGCACCATCAACAAACATTCCCGATGGAACGGGCGTTGTTGCGACGGTTGGAAATCCGGACTTGCTGCCAATTCGCGCGGTCAACCTCGACTTCATGGTCGAACACTATTTCGGTTCGGTTGGATTCGTCTCAGCAGGTGTGTTTCACAAGAGCCTCAAGGACTACATCTTCGTTGCGCAGCGCGCGGTCGTCGCGGCAGACAATATGCCGAGCACTGTGACGTCAATCGCGCAGTCACAAAACGCCGAATCGGGAACGCTGAACGGATTTGAAGTTGCGTTGCAGCAGAACCTCACGATGTTGCCGGGTGTCCTTCGTGGCTTGGGCATCAACACCAACTACACGCGCACCACTTCGTCGACCACGCTGCCAAGTCGTGAAGGCACCAAGGCGCGCCTTCCCGGGCAGGCCGGTAACGCTGCGAACGTTGGCGTGTTTTACGAATACTCACGCCTCTCGTTGAAAGCGGGCTACAACTTTGCAGACAAGTACCTGGAAGTTATTGGCTCAAGCCCGGCGACTGACATTTACGTTGCGTCACGTGGCCAGCTTGATGCGAGCGGCACATTCAACGTGATGCCAAACGCCAAGATCTTTATTGAAACGAACAACCTCACCAACCAGCCGTTGCGTCGCTACGAAGGTCGTTCGGAGCGTAGCTGGCAGCCGGGCAATGAGTATTACCGCTCGTGGGGAATGGCCGGCATTCGCATTCAGCGATAGCCCGTGGTTCTGCGCTTACTCGCCGTCGCCGTCGTCGAAGCTGACGACGGTGCCGTCGGGAGCGACAATTTCGATGGGTCGACCAAGCACTTCCTGCAGCAACTCGCGCTTGCGACTTGCTCCCCAACATTCAAGACGAACTGTCGTTGCGCCTTCGGCTTCAACCACGAAGACGCGCAACACGTCGCCGCTCCAACGCACTTTAAGTCGTGCGACCGCGCCAATGTGACCGCGATCAAATCCGTCGGCGAGTCGTAACAGCGCCGAAAGTTTGGTAATGCGCTCGCGCAGTACGCGATCGAGTCCGCCAAACGCGCGATGCGACTTCTTTGGCGGCGCACCGCGGTGGTAGCGCGCAATGTGAGCGATGCCAACTTGTTCGGCCGGCGTCATTCCCAACAGTTCGGCGTGCGAAATGAGATGGAATGAATGTTTGTTGTGTTTTTCGTAGTTGATGTGGTATCCAACGTCGTGCAACAGTGCTGCATCAGCCAGCATGCGACGGTCAACTGCACCAAGGCCCAGTCGAGGAGCGAGCGCGTCGAACAGCTGCAACGAAAGCATTTGCACGTGCCGCGAATGCGGAGCTTCGTAGTGGCAACGTTCAGCAAACTCGCGGACCGAACGTTCGCGCGCGGCTCCGGGGTCGGCGACGACCGGTGTTACGTGCGCAGCCTCGAGAAGAAGTCCTTCGCGAATGCCGTATCCTGATGCACGCACGTCGCGCGAATCAAAACGCGCCATAACTTCGGCTGCGGTTGCGAGGCCGGCCACAATGATGTCAGCGCGGGCCGGATTGAGTCCTGGAACACTGGCGCGTTCTTCGGGCGCGAGCCGCTGCAACCAGTCCAGCACGTGTTCGATTTCAACGCGCGTGATTGGCGTACCGTGCGTGGACTTTGCCGTGACGCTTTGACGAGCGAGCATTACGCCGGCAAGGTTCGTGAACGTTCCACCTGAACCGATGGCGCGCGTGCCGCGCCAATCTTTAACAGGCACCGTGCGCTTGAGCCCTGCGCGGACGTACTCGCGCAACGCACGCACGCCGCGTGGACGGACAATTGGCGTGAGAAACCGTTCGGTGAGGCGCACAGCGCCGAATGGGAACGACGCAACGTGTTCGATCAATCCATCCTTGGCCAG
>JBDTTO010000377.1:0-4303 GCA_039930585.1 Gemmatimonadaceae bacterium | reverse complement strand
CGACGTAGCGATGCAGCTCTTCGGGATCAATCGCTTTGCGCTGCGCCGATCTTGCATCAGCCGCGCCCAATGTTTTGTAGATCGCCGTCAGTGCGTCTTCGCGATTGAGTTTGCTCGTGGCAAAGTCTTCGAGCTGCACGAGAATGCGGTGACGCTCGGCGCTTGCGCTATCGGCAAAGGCGCGCACAACGTCCTTGGCCATTTTGAACCGGGCAACGGGTTGAAAGAGCGATGTATCAACCGCTTCGCGCACGGGTTGCCGCACACACTCAAGCGCCAGATATCCTGTTGCCGAGTGTGGGTGTCGGGGAGAATCCGGATTGAACGTGGTGGTGTCTTCGACTTTGATTTTGCCGTTGGGTTTGAACTCGCCCGCGAGTCCTTTGTCGAGCGCCACCGGATCGAGCGGATCATTCACATTGACCCATTTGCGCACGTTAGCTGGAACGCGCAACGGGTTACATCCCGGCACTTCCTTGATGAAGTCCTGTACTTCCGTAATTCCAAGCGGCGAGCCCATCGTGACAAACAGGCGGATGTCGAGATCGGCAAATTCTTTTTCCATCAGCACCGTATACGCAATCATGGTGCCCTGACTGTGTGATACGACAACAATTGGACCGGCACGTCCACGCAATCGTTCGCGCATTGATTCGCGCATGCGATCACCTTTTGCTTTGTCGATGAATAGATCGTTCACGTCGCGCAAGAACATCTGCGTAACGCGACGCGTCATCCACTGGCGTATGGGGCGTGGCAGAAATCCAAAAATCTTCGCCTGCACGGCAGCTACGCCGTATCGTTGGGCCTGAATGCGCCGGACATCGCTGCCGGCCGCGCCGTGCAGTTGCGATTCCTTCTGCTTGTATTTCGCATCGTCGGCCAACTTGCTTTCACCGAGCATCGTTCTGGCGATGTTGCGCAGACGATTCAACTGTTTGACACTGGCGTTCTCGCCATCATCGTCAAGGGCGATATCAACTATCTCGGCATCCAATCGGTCGAATTCCGCGGTCGGCCGCCACGGCTCGCGTACTGCGCGCGCGGACATTTCGCCTTGCGGTGCTTCTTCGTTCGCGTCGGAGTAATCACCGCCTGACGATACCGCTTCGATTGGTTTCGGATATCGATCGCGATCAACCCAATAAGCGAGTCGGCTGCGTTCGCCGAGGTCGAATTCAAAGAGCGCCTGATCCCATTGCGCTTTGAGTACCGATGCGGGCGGCTTGTTGCCGATGCCGTGTACGTAAATAATCGTGACTGCGCCGGCGGCTTCGACGGCCTTGGCGGCGGCGGCCTTCTTTGCCGCATTGGTGGTCTTGGCCGCTACTTTTTTGACAACCATTTACCGCTCCAAAGTTGGGGTTGCACCGCGGGAATTCCATTTCCGGCGTCGTGCTACATCATCAACGGGTCATATCGATTGTTCAGTTGCCGTCGGGTACGACGGCGGTTGCTTCGATTTCCACTAGCGCGTCCGCTTCCATGAGCGCGGCCACCTGCACGGCGGTCATCACCGGGTAGTGATTTCCCATCACTTCACGATACGCAACTCCGAGCGCGGCGGAAGAGGCGCGGTACTGCGCGGCATCGGTGACGTACCAGGTAAGCCGCACCACGTGCTCAGGAAGTGCTCCGCCAGCCTTCAGTACGGCCACAATGTTCACTAACGCTTGTCTGGCTTGTGCCACGAACTCAGTACCAACAAAGGTGCCGCTTGCGTCCCAGCCAATTTGCCCTGCCACAAATATCTGCGTGCCGCGCGTGGCGATTCCATTCGAGTAGCCGGAAGGCCGAGGCCAGCCTTCGGGAAGCAGGATCTGTTTACTCATTCGATGGAATCCAGAAGTTGGATGAGAGGCGGGGGAATTCTGCTGTCAAAGTGCGAACGGCGAATGGGCGTGCATCACAGTTATTCACGAAGACGGAATCGCTGAAGCTTTCCGGTTTCCGTTTTCGGCAGTGCGTCGCGAAACTCCACGAGTCGTGGATACTTGTAGGGCGCGACTGTCTGCTTCACGTGATCCTGAATCTGTCGAATGAGCTCGGCGTTACCGTTGAACGACGGCTTCAGCACCACAAAAGCTTTCACGCACTGGCCGCGCTCATCATCCGGGACGCCAATAACCGCACATTCGGCCACTGCCTCGTGTAGCAACACCGCCGCCTCAACTTCGGGTGCGCCAATGTTGTAACCAGACGAGATAATGAGATCGTCCGTACGCGCCTTGAAATACACGTAGCCATCGGCATCCATCGTGCATGCATCGCCCGTGAGATTCCAACCGTGCTGCACGTATGCCGTTTGTCGCGCATCGGCGAGATAACGACAACCCGTTGGGCCGCGCACTGCGAGGCGGCCGGTTTCACCTGCTGCAACCGGTTGAAATTGCTCATCCAGAATTGCGACTTCGTAGCCGGTTACGGCCTTCCCGATTGCGCCTTCACGAACGTCGGCGCCGGTTGCTGCGATGAAGATGTGAATCATCTCCGTGGCGCCAATTCCATCCAGCATTTCGATGCCGCTTGCCGCGCGCCAGGCGGTTCGTGTGGCCGTCGGCAATGCTTCGCCCGCCGAAATGGATTGCCGAAGTGACGACGTGTCGAAGCGTGCCGGTTCTCGTTGCATCGCCAGCGACATCAAACGGTAAAATGTGGGCGCCGTTGCAGTGACCGTCGCGCGTGTGGCTGCGATTACGTCGAGCAACGATTCTGGCGTTGCACTTTCGACAAGCACCGTTGATGCGCGAGCGTGCATTGGAAAGACCAACAGCGCGCCCAGTCCGAAGGTGAATGCCAACGGTGGCGTGCCAATGCAGCGATCATCCGACGCCAACCGCAGCACCTGCGCGGAAAATCCGTCGCACATCGCCATTACATCGCGATGAAAGTGCATGCAGCCCTTTGGCACGCCGGTGGTGCCGGATGTAAACGCAATCAGGCACACGTCGTCTGCGGATGTTTGAATAGCCGTAAACGGCGCGTCATACTGATGCATCAACGCGTTCAGTGAATCCGGGTCGTTCTCAGTGCTCCAGTACAACGCTCGATAGAGGCCGGCATACGCATCCGACGCCAGCTGAAAATCGGCTGCAAGTCGCGCATCGCATAATGCAAATCTGCATGCCGATTTCTGCAGGACTGCCTGAAGTTCGCCTGCTCGCAACATCGGCATAGTTGTGACTGCAATACCGCCGGCTTTGATCACGGCCAGCCACGTTGCCGCCAACATTGCGCCGTTGTAACCGCGCAGTAACACGCGGTTGCCCGTGATCAATCCCAAATCGTTTACCAAAACGTGCGCAATGGCATCGACCTGCTGTTGCAACGATCTGTACGTGACTTCGCTCAAGCCGCCGTTGGCATCGCGCGTAATAATTGCGACGCGATCACCATGTCCTTCGCGCACCGCGTTGTCGAGTAACTCGACCGCGGCGTTCAGTCGATCGGGATAATCAAACGGAGCCTGCGTATTGAGTTCGGGCCACTGGTCGAAAGATGGCAGTCCGTCGCGCGCGAATGAATCGACATACGCACTGTCTCTGAGAACGATTGGCGATGCAGTCGACACGTGATTCAACCAGCTACGGTTTGGCGGCTGCGTGTCCGGCCAGCGCTTCGCGCCCTACAATGAGGCGTTGCACTTCAGTCGCGCCTTCGTAGATGCGGAGCGCACGAATTTCGCGATACAGTCGCTCGACGACCGAACCAACTTCGACTCCGCGCGCGCCGTGCAGCTGTACGGCCTGATCCACCACGTGCGAGCCCCACTCTGTTGCCGAAAGTTTTGCCATCGCGGCTTCGAGCGTCGTGCGATTGCCGTTGGTGTCGCGCAACCAGGCGGCGCGCGCCGTCAAGAGTGCGGCGGCGTCAAATTCCGTGAACAGGTCGCCAATGGTGGCCTGGGCCAACGGTTGCTGCGAGAGCGTGCTCCCAAGCATTGAGCGCGTGGATGCGTACGTGAGCGTTTCATGCAATGCGCGTCGCGCGAATCCGAGCGCAGCGGCCGCGACGGACACACGAAAGATGTCCAGTGTGCGCATGGCGAGTTTGAATCCGGCGCCTTCACTTCCAAGCCGATTGGCTTCGGCGACTTCGCAATCGCGGAATGTAAGCGTGGCTAGCGGATGGGGGGCGATTACGTGGATGCGCCGAGTGATTTCGAGACCGGGCGTTGAGGCCGGAATGACAAATGTGTCGATGCCGCGCGCGCCTTTGGAGGTCGCATCACTTCGCGCAAACACGCAGTACACGTCGGCAATGCCGCCGTTGGAGATCCAGGTTTTGGTGCCGTTCAGAATCC
>JBDTTO010000376.1:0-4304 GCA_039930585.1 Gemmatimonadaceae bacterium | reverse complement strand
TTCGATGGCCGCTTGCACCAGCGGCATGCCCTCTTCCCGTCGTCGCCCGATTGATTCGGCCACAACAATGGCCGTGTCAACCAATAGACCCACACCCAACGCCAGACCGCCGAGTGACAACACGTTGATGGTGACGTGCAAGGCTTGCAGCGCAACGAGTGCGACAAGCACGCTGAGTGGAACGACCAATCCGATTGCCAACGATACGCGCCAGTCTCGCAGAAAAATCATGATGACCATCAGCGACAAAATTCCGCCAACGACAATTTCCTGGCCAAGATTTGACAGCGCGTCCACAACAAAGTCAGCCTGCGCCGCAACAACCGTAATTTGCACGGCCGGAAAATCCTTCTGCAATTGCGCGACCTTTTCCATCATCAGATTCGTCACCGATACGGTGTTCGAACCCGCATCCTTGTACACAACCAATCCCACCGCGGGCGCGCCATCAAGACGCGTTATCGTGATTGGATCAGCCAGTCCAAGTGATACCGAACCGACATCGCGAACGGTCAACCCCGAGCCCGGTGTACCAATTGGCGTTGCAAGAATTTCTTCGGGTGTTCGAAACTCGGTTAACGCGCGCACATTGAATCGAAACTGACCACGGCGCACGGTACCACTGCTGCCGTTTGCATTTTCGTTCTTGATCGCCGACGAAATGTCATCCATGGTGAGATCAAGCGATCGCAGCCGCTCGGGCATCATGGTGACGTGAATTTCATCTTCAGGCTGACCAACTACCGCAACGCTTGCGACGCCGGCGATCTGTTCCAGTGCGCGCGCGTGTACATCCGCAGCGGTACGCGCGAGTGAACGCAAATCACCGCCACCTTTGCTGAGATCACTGCGCACAGCGAGAACCGCAATTGGGCGTTCGCCCGGATCACTGGTTAAGAGCGTTGGACGTTCGGCGTTCGGAGGCAGCGCCGCGCGTGCCTGATCCAGATGCTCGCGCACGTTAAGCACCGTAATTCGCATATCGGTGCCCCACGCAAAACGCGCGGTTGTTGTCGCTTCACCGTTTCGACTGACACTGCGCAACTCCACCAAACCCGGCGTGCTTGCAATGGCGCCTTCGATGGGTTCAGCAACAAATCTCGAAATTTCCTGAGCGGCCGCGCCTTTGTTGATGGTGCGAATGGTGAGCACCGGCAATCCAACATCGGGCAGCAGCGACACTGGCAATCGGCTGAGCGACACGGAGCCAAGCAGTACGACGCCAAGAATTGATGCGACGGTCGTAACCGGCCGCTTGACTGCATAAGATGCGATGGACACGATGTGTTACGGCTTCGGCTTGCGAGCCGGTTCCACCGCGGACGGCGACTTCACCACGCCTTTGTCGCGAATCGCAGTGATCGTCACAGACGCATCGTGCGTCAGCGTAAGATGTCCGTCCACAATGATCTTGTCGCCCGGATTAACCGGAATCACTCCGGTCACCGTGTCGGGCAGTACTTCGGTGTCGACACCATTGCTGCGTCCCACTTCTATGTACGTCCATTGCGCGCGCCCGTCGCGCACCACGAACACCAGTGGGCGCCCGTCGCGCTCAATCACCGCGCGCGCTGGTACCAGCCGACGATGCGGCAATCGCATGGATTCCAGTTGCACCTCTGCATACATACCGGGACGAAGGCGACCGTCGCCCTCAAAGCGCACCACTGCGCGACCCGCGTGTGTGGCGCTATCCAGCATCGGCAGAATGGTTTCAACGCGACCGTGCAACTCACGTCCCGGCGCGCCCGCACTTGTAATGAACGCCTCGTTTCCGGCGCGCAGTACCGCGAGATCATGTTCGAATACCTGCGCATCAACCCGCAGATGTGTGGGATCGACAATCGTCGCAATTGCCTGGGATGCATTTACACGCTCGCCGAGCGTTACTACGACGGCATCAAGCACACCGTCAAATGGCGCGTACAACACCGATTTTTCCTGATCAATCTTTGCTTTTTCGAGATCAAGCTGCGCACTCGGCAGTTGCGCCTTGATTGCGAACGCCTTGCGTTGATCTGCGGTTGGTGCACGCTTCGTTACGATTGATTCAGGTGCGTAACTCTCCAGCATGTTCTGCTGAGCGGCGTCGAGTTTCGTCTGCGCACTTCGCACCGCCATTTCGAATGGTTGTGGATCCAATCGCAAAATGACATCGCCCTTTTTAACGGGCGCGCCCGATCGAACCGGAAGCTGCACAATGACACCGCCAACTTCAGCGGTGAGTTTGACGACCGCTTCCGATCGAATCATGCCAGTGGTGTTCACGCGCAGCACGAGATCGCCGTCTCTCGCTTCCTCGGCGACAACCGGTAGGGATAATGAATCCTTGCGGGCGCCTGGACCGGCGGCGGCGGCAGCGGCTGGCGCGCCATCGGTGGAATCTTTCCCAGTGGCATCACCCTTTTTGCAGGCGACAGGTGAAAGAGCGGCGATGGCAGCAAGCGCGGTCAGAATCCGACGACTGCGAGAGGACAAGTTCATTAAGAGGACGCGGCAAGGGTGGAGAGGAAATGCCGTTCAGATGCAAACGCGAGCGCCTTCAACCAGCTCGCAATTTGTTCGACAACTTGCAAGGGCGATTTGGATTGCGGAACAATAACGACGCATTTCTCGCGTTACGATACGATTTTTTTTCAGTTCGTATCGATTTATTGCCCACGGCGGGAGGTTGTTGCCCACGGCGGGAGGTTGCACTTCGAAGAACGGTGTTATGCTGCCGATGTGAGAATAGCTCCCCATTTCTTCATCTACGGGCCGAACATGGCCGCATCGTCTGGTACCGGCGGTTCAAGCGCTGACGCGGACGGACCTCGCATGCTCGCAGCGGAAGCTGAGTTGCTCGAGGCGCTCGACCGGTTGAGTAGTGCAGCGTCCGATGCTGCGTGGCAAGAAGCCGTAACTGCGCGTGACACCGCATTGCGACGATTGCTGATTGCAGTGAGCGAAATGTCGCTGGACGATCGGGAATTGGTCGTAACCCGGGCAACGCAGGCGCTCTCCCGCGACCGGCCGGCTCCGCCTTTGGGAGATTCGCCTCGTGACGGCGCGCGATAGTGCGTGGTCTTAATTGTGGAACATGCCCGCTGCTAAATTCGGCGGCGGGCCCCAAACTGGAGTGACAATGCGTGCACCTCTGACACCTCTTAAAGCGTTTCTTCACGACGCGGCAGCGTTGGGCCGGGCGGATTCGCCAGGGTCCAACGAAGACCCGCGCCTGTCCCAATGGTTATCGGTCGCGCAGGCGGCCGAACGATTGGCTGCGCTCCCCGCAGATCATCGCGAGGAGTATGTGGCACGGTTAAGCACGAATGTCCTTCAGCACCGCGAGGGACGCCCGACGCAAACCGAAGGAGATGGACGAGCACCAACTGACGCGCTTGGCCAATTGGCTGAGCGAATCCGCCTGGATGCCGAAGACATGGAAAAGGCGGGCTGTTTTGAAATGGCCCGTACAACTGTGTCCTTCGTCTGCCAGATGCTCGCGCGCGCTCCGCTGACCAATCGTCTGCTGGCGACCGCGCATCTTGGTCGCGTCAATCGACAAATTGGCGATTTGGATGCAGCGGTCGACTGCTACAGCACGGTAACCGAACAGGGTCACGCGGTCGCTGACGGGCCGGTGACAGCGCATGGGTACATTGGCTTGGGCAACATCGCCCATGCGCGCGGCAACCGTCCGCAGCAAGAAGTTTTTTTTGAGAAGGCCCTTGGGTTAGCGGCCAAGGGCAGTCCGCAAGAACTCTCCGCGCACCAGGGATTGATGATCGCCGCTACGGCGCAGAATCACTTAGCCGACGCGCTCCTGCATGGCTGGCGGGCGCATGACCTCGCGCCGCCAGAGTCCATCGTTCAATTCCAGATTCTCGGAAACCTGGCCGGCGCAGCTTTGAGGGCAGGATTCTACGAAGCTGCGCTTAACGGCTACGAGTTCGTCATCGGGAAATCCATTGTTCACGACCGTCTAGTTGCGTGTGGTCGTGCACTGATGGCTGCTGCCCATTGTCGTCCGGCAGAGCTGGATCGTCTCGAGGCCTTCGCCCTCACCATTATCAACGGGTCAACCCCACCCTTCGATGTTGCGCGATTTTTCCTCTGGGCAGCTGAAGCTCGCCAGATCCTGAAGCAAACCGATTTCATCGCGCCGCGAGTTCGTGAGTCGCTCCGGATCGCGAATCAGTATCGCTTCAACGAGATCAGCATGAAGGCCGAGGCCTTGCTTGCCGCGAGCGCTTTTACAAGCGATCGTCTACCGACCGTCCCGTCCGCAGCAGAACAGAGCAATACCGTCGTCCGGGCTGGCA
>JBDTTO010000375.1:0-4329 GCA_039930585.1 Gemmatimonadaceae bacterium | reverse complement strand
GGCCCTCACGCAACAAACTCAGCAACTGCTCCGTCCCGATTTGCGTGTGCTGGTTATGTCGGCCACGATAGACGGCGATTCAGTTGCGGCGTTGTTGACAGATGCGAACGGCGCAAGTGCTCCGGTTATACGAAGCGCAGGTCGGATGTTTCCCGTTGGTACCGAATATCGACCGCCACGCGCCGATGAGCGCATTGAGTCCGCCGTTACGCGCGCCGTTATCGAAGCGGTGCAACAGCACGAAGGTGATGTCCTCGTATTTCTCCCAGGCGCGGGCGAACAGCGCCGTGTGGCCGAGCGGTTGTACGGCAACGATGTTCTCGAGAAAGCGCGGGCGCGTGTGCATCAGCTGCACGGCGCAATGCCGCTTGCGGCGCAGGACGCGGCAATTGGTCCAGCACCAAATGGCGAACGCAAAATTGTGCTTGCAACAAGCATTGCCGAAACCAGTCTCACGATTGAAGGCGTGCGTGTTGTTATCGACAGTGGTTTGTCGCGGTTGCCCAGGTACTCCGCGCGTGCCGGCATTACACGTCTCGAAACCGTGCGCGTCAGTCGCGCCTCCGCCGATCAACGCCGTGGTCGCGCTGGTCGCGTTGCACCCGGTGTTTGTTATCGATTGTGGGACGCACATGCAGACGCGACACTTGTGCCGCGCACGCGACCGGAAATTCTCGAAGCCGATCTTGCACCACTTGCGCTCGCGTTGGCCGATGCCGGTGTGCGCGATCCGTCGGAGTTGAAATGGCTTGATGTACCGCCGCCTGGCGCGTTTAAGCAATCCACTGAATTGCTGCTGCAACTTGGCGCGACTGATGCGAACGGTCGCATCACTGCGCACGGTCGCGAGCTTGCGGCGTTGCCCACACATCCGCGTCTCGCGCATTTGCTGGTACGAGCACGAGAGCAGCGCGCAACGCAGCTTGGCGCTGAACTGTGCGCGCTGGTTGAGGAACGCGACATCGTTCGTGGAGAATACGGGCCGCCGCCGTCCGATCTTCGCTTGCGTCTTGAATTAATGCGCGGCGCGTCCGCCAGCAGCTTGGGCGCATCGCTGGCTGGCGCGCAACCCGATTTTGATGGCGTCAAGCGTTTGCGTCAGGTGGCGAGTGATTTGCGCGGACGATTGGGCAATGACATTCACGACAACGCACAATCCAACGACAGCGCATCAATCGACTCGGCCGGCACGTTACTCGCGCTCGCGTATCCTGATCGTGTGGCGCAACATCGTTCAGGAAGCGATCCGCGTTTTGTCATGCGTTCGGGCGTTGGTGCGTCGCTGCTGCGTCATGATGCGCTGGCGTCTTCTCCGTTTCTGGCCGTTGCCGATCTTGATGGCGCGCCGCCCGAATACCGCATCGCGCGTGCGATTCCACTCACGCGTGACGAAGTTCTTGCAACATTCGGTGATCAGATTGTGCGTACGTCGGTAGTGGAGTGGGACAGTGATTCGAGATCCGTGCGCGCAAGTCGTCGCGCACTCCTGGGTGCAATTGTGCTGGACGATCACGCGTGGAACGCGCCTGATGCGGACGCAGTGCTCGCGACATTTCTGACGGAAGTGAAGCGCGCCGGAGTTGATGCGCTGCCGTGGTCCGACAGCGCCAACACACAACGCGCCCGCATGCGATTTGCGCACGCGAACGACGACAGCTGGCCCGACGTCAGTGCGCACGCGCTTGAGGATTCACTGACCGAGTGGTTGGCCCCGGCGCTTACCGGACTCCGACGGTGGGATGAACTCGCGAAGGCAGATCTCGCGGAAGCGCTGCGTGCTCTTCTCACCTGGGAACAGCGCACCGCACTGGATCGCCTTGCGCCCACGCATCTCGACGTACCAAGTGGCTCACGCATCGCGCTCAACTACGATGATCCGGCATCTCCCGTGCTCGCGGTCAAGCTGCAGGAAGTGTTTGGCTGGACCGCGACGCCCACACTCTTCAACGGTCGTGTACCCGTTACGCTCCACCTGTTGTCTCCGGCGCAACGCCCGGTGCAGGTTACGCGCGACCTTGCGGGGTTCTGGCGCTCATCATACTTCGACGTGCGAAAGGATTTGCGAGGCCGATATCCGCGCCACCCCTGGCCCGAGGATCCGCTGACGGCTGTGCCAACACGACGAGCGAAACCACGTGGGACTTAGTATGTTGGGCCGACCTCAACCCGCACACGTGGACCATCTCGTAGCCCTTCCCGCGTGACCGACGGCCTTCGCGATAAGCTCCAGCAGGCACTCGGCAGCGCTTACATCATCGATCGCGAACTCGGCGGTGGTGGAATGTCGCGCGTGTTTGTCGCGCGCGAGAGCGCGCTGGGTCGTGACGTCGTCATCAAGATCGTGTCGCCGGCAATCAGCGAGGTATTGAGCGCGGAACGTTTTGCACGCGAAGTGCAGGTTGCCGCGCGGTTGCAGCAGGCCAATATCGTTCCGGTACTCACCAGTGGAAACGCCGACGGATTGGCGTACTACACAATGCCGTTCGTGGATGGTGAATCGCTGCGTGCGCGAATTGTGCAACGTCCGCTGCCTGTGGGCGAATCACTCGATATCCTGCGCGACATCGCCCGCGCATTGGCATACGCGCATACGCACGGCATCGTCCATCGCGACATCAAGCCCGAAAACGTGCTGCTGTCATCGGGCACCGCGGTTGTCACCGATTTTGGAATTGCAAAGGCGCTGTCGGCATCGCGCACGCAATTCGGTGAGGGTGATGTAACATCGATTACGCAGGCGGGCACCTCGTTGGGTACGCCGGCGTACATGGCGCCCGAGCAGGCGTTGGGTGATGAAATCGATGCACGCGCCGACATCTATGCGTGGGGTGTAGTGGCGTACGAGTTGCTCGCTGGCAGTCATCCATTTGCGAAGCACACAACGGCGCAACGCCTGGTAGCGGCACACCTCAGCGAAACACCGGCCAGTCTGCAGTCTTCGCGTGCTGATGTTCCGCCTGAAGTCAGCGCGCTGGTAATGCAATGTCTCGCGAAAGACCCGGCCGCGCGTCCCGCCAGCGCGAACGAACTGGTGACGCGATTGTCGGCGGCAGTAACACCAGGTGCGCAGCTGAGTCGCAAGCAATCCAAAGCTCGATCGCTACGCACGAACAAGTTGGTGCTCGGGTGCGGCGTACTCGCAATTGTCTTCGGTCTCATATCAGTGGCACGAAGAATTTTGCGCCCATCGCCAACGCGAACGGTGGTTGTGGTGCCGTTCGAAAATCTGGGCGATCCGGGAGACGCATATTTTGCCGAAGGTGTCAGCGACGAAATTGCCGGACAACTTGCGCGATTGCCTGGCCTGCAAGTGATTGGCCGGGAGAGCGTGAAAAAATTGAGTGGCACTCAGCGATCGGCGCGGGAAATTGCCCGTGAGTTGGGCGCCGCCTGGGTGTTGAGTGGAA
Organism: Gemmatimonadaceae bacterium; assembly: GCA_039930585.1. Lineage (GTDB taxonomy): Bacteria > Gemmatimonadota > Gemmatimonadetes > Gemmatimonadales > Gemmatimonadaceae > Gemmatimonas. The sequence goes on along the minus strand of JBDTTO010000375.1, from coordinate 922 downwards.
CTGTGCGTTGGGCGCGCGGCGCGAGAGACGTTGCCGTTGATGGTGACACACGCGTGCGCATTGTTCCCGTGCTCACAAACGTCTCGACCGGTGCCAACGAGTGGAACGAGTCCACTGACGAACGACTCACCGATGTGTTCAAGGTGCAGGCAGATGTTGCGCAACGAGTTGCATCTGCACTGTCGGTCACATTGGGTGGTGCCGAGCGCGCGATGTTGAGTCGCGAGGAAAGCACAAACGCGGAGGCGCGTGATCAGCAGCGGCTTGGACGATATCTGTTGCGACAGCGTGGTGCAGCCAACTTGCGAAATGCAATGGCAGCGTTTCAACGCGCCGTCGATAAGGATTCGAATTACGCGCGTGCCTGGGCGGGGCTATCGGAATCGTCGGCGTTGCTGCCGTCGTATTTCGATACCACCGAAACCGACGAAGCTGTGTTCGCGCGTGCGGAAAATGCGGCGAAACGTGCAGTTGCGCTCGACAGCACTTTGCCTGAAGTGCAGCTCGCGGTCGCACGTTCATACTCCGCGCAGTTCCGGTTTAATGATGCGCTTCGTGCCGTGAACCGTGCGTTGGTGCTCGACCCGAATGCCACGCTTGCGTGGACACTGAAATACGAAATTCTGACAGCGCTCGGTCAAATGGCTGGCGCTGATACGGCATCTCGTCGTGCCGTTGAACTTGATGGCCTGTCGGCCTTGTCCGTGAACAATCGCGCGGTGTGGTTCATGTCCGCAGGGCAACTGGACAGCGCTATTCAGTATTCCAAACGCGCGGGTGGCATCGCACCAACCGAAGGCCAGTGGAAACGAACGCTGGGAACACTGTACATCCTCAACGGCAACTACGAAGACGGTGTGCGTGCATGCAGAGTCGGGACCGGGCCGACAAATTCGTGCGATGTAACGTTCGGCATGATCGC
>JBDTTO010000374.1:0-4331 GCA_039930585.1 Gemmatimonadaceae bacterium | reverse complement strand
TGAGTTGCACGACGTTCGCCTGCTTGACGGACCATTTCGCGTCGCCCAGGAACGGAACGCGCTGTACATGTTGTCGCTCGAACCTGATCGCCTCCTGCACAACTTTCGCGTCAACGCAGGACTGACTCCGAAGGCGGCAGTCTACGGCGGGTGGGAATCGGAAGAACCCTGGGTCGACATACGCTGCCACGGCCACACACTCGGCCACTACCTCTCGGCGATTGCGATGCAGTACGCGTCGACGGGCGATGCACGATTTGCCGAACGGTGTGTGTACATCGTTGGTGAATTGCGGGCGTGTCAGCGGGCGCGCGGCGATGGACTTGTGTGCGCGTTTCCCGACGGAAGCAAACCACTGGATGATTCGGTGGCGGGACGTCCCTTTGCGGGCGTGCCGTGGTACACCATGCACAAAATTTTCGCAGGCTTGCGTGATGCGCACGTGTGCGCGGAAACACCGGATGCGTTAACCACACTGGTGGCGTTGACTGAGTGGGCCGCGAACGCCACGCGCACTATGACCGAGGCGCAGATGCAGCACATGCTCGACACTGAGCACGGTGGCATGGCGGAGGTGCTGGCAGATGTATCGGCGCTCGCGAACGAGCCAAAGTACCTCGCGCTCGCGAAGCGTTTCGCACATCAGAAAGTATTGACGCCGTTGGCCGAAGGACGCGACGTGCTCGATGGATTGCATTCGAACACGCAGATCCCGAAGTTCGTGAGTTTTCAGCGTCTGCACGAACTTACGAATGATGCAACATACGGGGCAGCGGCGAAGACGTTCTGGACCACGGTTACGAACAAGCGCTCGTATGCGACCGGTGGCAATGGCGACGGCGAGCACTTTTTTCCGATTACCGAATTTGCCAAGCGGCTGGGCTCCGCGAAAACAATGGAGACATGTTGCACGCACAATATGCTTCGGCTGACGCGTGCGCTGTTTACTGAAGCGCCAAACGCGGCATTCGGCGACTACTACGAACGGGCGTTGTACAACGGTATTCTGGCGTCGCAGGATCCGGACTCTGGAATGATGACGTACTTCCAGGCCACACGTCCCGGGTACGTACGTTTGTATCACACTCCGGTCGAGTCGTTCTGGTGCTGCACCGGAACTGGCGTCGAAAATCACGCCAAGTACGGAGATTCGATCTACTTTCACGATGCGGACGCACTGTATGTGAACCTGTTCATTCCCTCCACCGTTGCATGGCGGGACAAGGGGCTGACGCTCACACAGACGACACGTTTTCCGGAAACCGATACCACGCGTCTCGTGATCAGTGCGAGCAAGCCCGTACGCGCGTCGCTCCGCATTCGCAAGCCGTCGTGGTGCGATGCGGTCACCCTCACGGTCAACGGGCGTACAGTGCCGGCTACTCCGAATGCGGAGGGATACATCGCCATTGACCGCGAATGGCGCGCGCGTGACACGATTGAAGTACGGCTGCCGATGGCAGTGCGCACCGTGCCGCTGCCAGGTGCCGACAACTTCGTTGCGTTTGCATACGGCCCGCTCGTGTTGGCCGGACGAATGGGAACGGATGGAGTGACGCCCTCCGCGCAGCTCATCAAGAATGAACGCACATCGGGGAACATGTTGAACGCGACGATGGAAATACCGGTGCTGGCGGGCACCGCGGGTGAGATCGTGAAGTCTGTTCGCCCGGTGAAAGGCACGCCACTCGCATTCGAGTTGCCGGTTGCTGGAAGCGCACGCACTGTGCAGCTCGCGCCGTTCAATCGCCTCGTGCATGAGCGGTATGTGTTGTACTGGAACGTTGCCGGTTAATGCACTCGCGAACTGTCAGGTCTCGGCCCATGGTGTCAGTCGCACGCGCGTTCGCGTTTTTCGTTTTCTGCAGTTTTTCCGATGCGCATTTTGGCGCCGCGCAGACGCAGACGCAGACGCAGACGCAGACGCAGGTGGGAATCCCAATTCAAATCAGCAGTCCCGACAATCACGTTGCCGTGCGCGTTGCGATGGACAGTCTTGGCGTGCCAACGTATGTCATCGCGCACAACGGCCTGGACGTGCTCCGTCCGTCACGCCTTGGTGTGGTGCGTGACGATGCCGATTTCTCAAGGGGATTACGCCTGACGGGGGCGTCGGCTGTCGAGCGTGTGGCGGATGATTATGAGGTGCTGACCACCAAGCGGCGGCTCAATCACTATCGCGCCAATCGCCGCGTGATTCACATGCGGGTTGCGTCCGGCGCGCCGATGGACATCGTATTTCAGCTATCCAACGACGGCGTCGCGTTTCGGTATGTCTTTCCCGACACTTCTTCAATCGAGCACACGCTGCGGGATGAGCGCACGTCGTTCTACATGCAGCCGGGCACGCGGTCGTGGTTGCAACCCATCTCCGTCGCGAAGACTGGATTTGGTGGGTCGAATCCGTCGTACGAAGAGCATTATCAGATGGACAAGCCGGTTGGTGCGCGTTCACCGACCGGCGCCGGTTGGGTGTACCCGGCACTGTTTCGCACCGGTGACACCTGGCTTCTGATCAGCGAAAGCGCATTGACCCGTCACGATGCGGGTTCGAGACTGAGTGCGGATGCACCGGATGGTCAGTATGCGGTGAGCTTTCCCGACCCACGCGAAGGGATCACCGACAATACATGGGCATCGCGCTCAGTGCTGCCGTGGAAAACGCCGTGGCGCGTCATTGCTGTCGGTTCGCTTCGCACCGTCACGGAATCGATGCTGGGTGTTGATGTCGCAGATGCAGCGGTCGTGAAACGCGATTCATTGTTCGCACCAGGCAAGGCATCATGGAGCTGGCCGCTCAAGGGCGATGCGGCGACGTCGTACGACGTGCAGAAACGCTTCATCGATTACGCAGCGGACATGCACTGGCAGTATTGCCTCATTGATGCACTGTGGGACGTGCAGATTGGCTGGGATCGCATCGCCGATCTCGTTGCCTACGGTCGACAAAAAGGTGTTCGCATTCTCCTGTGGTACAACTCAGCCGGCGAGTGGAATACCACACCACAAACGCCGCGCAGCAAACTGCTCACGCACGAACAACGCGTCGCGGAATTTTCGCACCTCAAGACACTTGGCGTGGCCGGTGTGAAGGTGGACTTCTTCGGTGGCGACGGGCAGTCGATGATCGCGTATTACCACGACATCATGACTGATGCCGCGGCGTACGGACTCGTCGTGAATTTTCACGGGGCGACATTGCCGCGCGGCTGGGAGCGCACGTACCCCAACCTCATGACGATGGAAGCCATCAAGGGATTGGAGTTCGTCACCTTCGGTCAAGGTGATGCGGATGCGGAACCATCACATGCAGCGATGTTGCCATTTACGCGCAATGTTTTTGATCCGATGGATTTCACGCCGATGGTGCTGGACCGGATCAATCGAATAGAGCGACGCACGACGAGTGCATTCGAGTTGGCGCTGTCGGTGTTGTTCACTTCAGGCATTCAGCATTACGCCGAGATACCGGAGGGAATGGCGAAAGCGCCCGGCTACGTGCGTGAGTTCCTGCGCGGTGTGCCGAGTATCTGGGATGACGTTCGTTTACTGGATGGCGATCCGGGGCATTTCGCAGTGATCGCGCGGCGCAGCGGCAATCAGTGGTATATCGCTGGCATCAATGCTGACTCTGCTGCGCGAACCCTGACGATAAATCTGCGCGACATCCCCGGCAATCGCGGCACGTTGATCACCGATGGTGCTGCAGGAAATCTTTCGTTTCGTGCGGATACCGTGCGTGTGCTGAAAACACGAACACTGGTTGTGCCGATGCTGTCGCGTGGAGGATTCGTGTTAACGCTGGATCCCGTGACAAGTGTGCGACGGTAGCGCACCGTGTCTGTAACTCGTGATTCAAGCATTTGTTTGTGCACACAGCGCGTTCGCACAGAACGCGTTTACGCCACGTGTTCAACGCGACAATTTCGCGGACGCGCTGACGGTAAACGTGCCGCGAACGCCGCCGGCCGTGGCGCCCGGTTGCGCACCACTTACTGAGACGCCGTACGTGCCGGCTTGAACGATACGATCACCCGCTTCGTTGACGACGGCCATTGTGCGCGGTGCGACACGAATCAGTACGCGAAGGGTCTGTCCGGCCGCAAGATTCACTCTGGTGAAACCCGCGAGAATGTGTTTCGGCGTGAGTGGACCCGACGGTTGTTCGAGATAGAGTTGTACCACTTCGTCGCCCGCGCGTTGTGATTGATTGGTCACGTTTACCGCGACCGTGAGTGAATCGCCCGCGCGAACAGGAGCGGTGGGAAGCGAAAGCCGAGAGTATCGAAACGTGGAGTAGCTGAGTCCAAACCCAAAACCGTAGCGTGGCG
>JBDTTO010000373.1:0-4338 GCA_039930585.1 Gemmatimonadaceae bacterium | reverse complement strand
AGCCGCTTCTTTGCGGATTTGCAGGCAGCAATCATAGACTGGCAGGCCGCCGTTGAAACTTCCATCGGCTTTTCGCACAGCACATGTTTACCGGCCTGCGCCGCTTTGATCGTGTGTTCCGCATGCAATGCGTTCGGCGTCACGACGTAAACAATGTCTATATCGGGATTGTCCGACATGCGGCTCATGGTGTTGTAATCGTACACTGCGCGATCGGGCAAGCTGTACATCGACTTCCAACGCGCCGCTTTCGCGGGCGTTCCGGTCACAACTGCGGCCAGTTTGCAATGTCGGGTTTTGCTTAAGGCGGGTGCAATCTGATTGGTACTGAGACTGCCTAATCCGACAATTGCCACACCAAGTGGTCGTTGCTGCGCGTTTTCAGGTGCGCCAGTATCGATTGAACGTTGACCAAAACGGCTCGACGCCACTGTTGCGGCATAAGCAGCGCCGAAACCAACAAAACTCCTGCGATTCATCGTCACGTCTCCTCGATTAACTGCGCACTTCAGTAACGCGTTGCGGAAGTCCTGAGCTTGACGCGCATCAGACGATCGTTTGCGGTGATGTACAAAGTCGAACCGTCATCGCCAAATGCGCAGTTTGCCGTTGGCTGCCCGGTTACGATGGTGCCGAGGTGTTTGCCGGTTGGCGAGAGGATGAGTATTCCACCTGGGCCAGCAGCGAACACGTTTCCGAGTTTGTCGACGCGCATTCCGTCTGGTACGCCTTGGCCACCTGCCGCAACCAATGCGCTGGCATCGAAGAACGTGTGGCCGTTGCCGATGCTGCCGTCGTTGTTCAGGGGAAACGACATCCAGATCGGTTTTTTCGCGTCGGCATTCGAGACGTACATCGTGCGCTCATCCGGCGAGAAGGCGATGCCGTTGGGAAATCCAAGTTCTTTCGTGAGCAACGACACGTCACCGGTTCGCGAAACACGAAAGACTCCGCTGTACGCAAGTTCTTTCGCGGGATCGTTGTTAAGCCCGCGCAGGCCGAACGGCGGATCCGTAAAATACAAATCACCATTCGATCGAAACACGAGGTCGTTGGGACTGTTGAAACGTTTTCCGTCAAAGCGCGACGCCACTATTTGTTTCGTGAACAACGAATCATTGAGACGTGCGATTTGCCGATTGCCGTGATCTGCCATCACAACGTCGCCATTTGCATCTGTGGTCAGTCCGTTGCTTCCAAGTTCACGTCCTGGCGGATTGGTGCCCGTGTATCCAGAAGGCCGGAGATACACAGTCAGTCCCTCGCCTTGTTTCCATTTGTAAATCGTGTTCGCTGGCACATCGCTGAAAAGGAGATATCCACCACTGCGCCGCCACGTCGGTCCTTCTGACCAACTGAAGCCTTGCGCCAGTGTCTCGATTTTCGCATCGCGATCAATGAGCGCATCGAGCGTTGCGTCCAGGCGCAGTATCGATTGCGATGGTAACGACGACGTCGCGCCAACCATCAACGCGAACGCCAGCGTAGCACTGCGTGGCATACATCGTAGCCTCGATCGCATGGTGTGGTGGCGAGTGGTTGGGAGACAGAAATGCCGGTCAGCGCGCAATGCGTCCGGACACCGTTGTTCTCTGCCGCGTTTAACGGAGGGCGCGTTCGCACCATGACATCGATTCCGACAACAGTTTGAACGATTGACGCTTGTACATCACCGCCTCCTTGTCAGGGGCGCAGGAGTTGATCGCGGTAATGTTAGCGCTTCTCGCTGATTCAATCAAAGATTTCATCAATGCTGCAATCAACCAAAACAAAGTCATGCGATGAGCGAAGCAATTCATGCTACACTGTTGCACGCAACCGCTCGACATACAGAATACAAAAGCGGCCCCGATCACAAGGATCAGGGCCGCTTCGCTTCATTAATTCGGATCACCTAGAACGCTGCCAGTTCTCCACCACAACGTTCGCAATACCACTCCGTCGGAAAGTTCATCGTGCCGCACTCAGTGCAGCGCAATGTCTTCGCCTGATCAGTTGCCCCACTTGGACGCGTCGTGCTGGCGCCCGGTGCGGGTGGACTGCCCGACTCTGTCACCGAGCGCAGAAACGCGAATTCATCAAACACGTTGGCGCTTGGCGAAGCAGGTGGTGTGGTGTTCGTTGACGCTGGAGGCGCAACCGGCGATGAAGTCTGCGCACCGGGTGCGTACGGATCGTTGGCGCTGCGTGGCTGAAACGTGTCCGCCGCACTTGGGCGTGACGCAACGTTTGACTCACCAAAGACATCGATGTCATCAAGCGCATCCGATAGTCCGCTTCCGCTCTGAAAACCCAGCGCGTCAATTGCGGCATTGGCTTCGCGATCGCGATCCGATTCTGTAGCTGGCTGTGCGGTATTGTTCGCCGGAAATGAATCTTCGTTCACCGAAAATGCTGACTCGATATCGCGCGACGCTTCGGCTTGCTGACGGACTGCGCGCAAGTATGGATCGGTCCGGTGCATGTCATGGGCCGACGTCGGTGCTTGCGCGACTGGTGGCGCAACCGGTGCGTCAAACGACGGCGTTAGAGCGCCTTCGGCATCCAGATCAATCGTGTGTTCAACAGCGGCTGGATCCGCATGCGCGATGGCACTGGCAACGCTCGTTGACACTAATTCTTCCTGAACGTCCGGAACGCTTGATACAACCAGCGGCTCTGGTTCGGGCTCGGGTTCAGGAGCTGGCGGACGATGACGCGCACTCGCGAGCAACGAACGCACATCTTCGATTTCCGCCATCAACGCTTCGCGGTCCTGTCCGAATTGCGCGATTGCGGCTTCAACTTCCTGACGCGTTGTTTCCCAACGATCTGAATCGAATTCGCCGACCGCTGTGCGCAGCATTCCTTCCGCCCGCGCATCTTCGCGTTCGTCGAGCTGCGCCTCGAGCAACTGAAGTCGTCCGTTCAGATCGCGCTCCAACGATTCGAGCGAGCCGACGTGCGCGTGCAATCCTTCGATTACGGCATCGCGACGTGCGACGTAGTCACCATGGACGCGTTCAAATACGCGTATAGGCGTTTCCGCGCGCTTCGCTTCAAGCGCCGTTAACCAATCGTCAAATCGCTGGCGCTCGGCTACAAGCGCGCGAATATCAGGAAGCGTCACCGATACATCCTCCGTCACCGAGTCCATCTCAGAATCCACCATCATGTCCTGTTGTATTTCAAGTGTGCCGCCGCTCGTGGGTGTAAGGCAAGCAGGTCATCCACTTCAGTTTGTGCGAGTGTTTGCGATCCGCCCATGACCTGCGCCACAAAATAGATGCGCGCTGCCTGTTCGGTGCTTTCCATTCGCTGCACAGCTTCGTCGAGCGTTTGTCCCACCGCCGTAACGCCGTGATTCGACAGCAGAAACACTTCGTGCCCGGGGAGTAACGGCGCCATCGCCGCGCCAAGAGCTGGCGTACCCGGCCGAGCGTACGGAACAAGTGCAACTGGACCAACCGTCACCGGGAGTTCTGGAATGACATTGGCTGGAAGCGTCTTACCCGCTGTTGCCAATCCGGTTGCCACAGGCGGATGTGCGTGCACAACCGCATACACATCCGGGCGGCCCGCGTAACATGCGCGGTGCATCTCTATCTCCGACGAGGGGCGAACTGCGCTGTCACGCGTATTGGCGTTACCCTCAGCTGCCGCGGTCATCGCTTTGTGATAGTTGGAGCCCACCACGAGCGGTTGTTCAACGATCTGCTCGGGAACCAACGTGCCCTTGTCCGCGCCACTGGGCGTAATCAGCATCAAGTCGTAATTGATGCGCACCGACACATTGCCTTCAGTTCCCGCCAACAATCCGCGCGCGTGAAGCCGGCGACAGGCCGCCACAATTGCTGCAGCCTGCTCGCCGTATTTCATGTCACGCAGGCAGACGATAGACAACACGGCCGCCAACGATCGTGGCGATTGCCTGACCAACCAACTTGCGACCACCGTACGGCGTGTTGCGTCCCTTCGACTTGAAATCAGCCGCGTTCACCGTCCACTCGCGTGTTGGGTCAAACACAGTGACGTCGCCGATTGAACCAGCGCGCAACGTTCCACCGGGCAGATGAAAAATTTTCGCCTGAAGGCAGCTCATCGCATCAACCATTTGCGACATGGAGATCACACCCGGCTTGAGCAACCACGTGCAGTTCACACCGAGTGCCGTCTCCAATCCGACAATGCCGTTTGGCGCATCGGCGAATTCGCGTTCTTTCTCGTCGTAGTGATGCGGCGCGTGATCGGTCACGAGCAAATCAATCGTGCCGTCCGCGAGTCCTTCCTGCAACGCATCAATGTCTGCCTGCGTGCGAAGTGGCGGGTTCATCTTCGCGTTGGTGTTGTAACCTTCCA
>JBDTTO010000372.1:0-4351 GCA_039930585.1 Gemmatimonadaceae bacterium | reverse complement strand
CAGCTTGTCGGCCGAAGTGTTCAACGTGTTCAACTCGAAGAACAACCTGTCGTACAGTTCAATTCAGAACAACACAGCGGGCGTTCTGAACGCGACGTTCGGCAGACCCTCGGGCGCATATGCTGGTCGTCAGGCGCAGGCCGGTATGAAGATCGATTGGTAGTAACGTGAAGACATGATTGGGCGAGCAATCGCTTAGTCTCTTTAAGAGAAACGGCGTGAACGCGGAGGTCTCGCGTTCACGCCGTTTCTTATTGTTTGTCGCTGTCCTCCGCGTCTTTCTGTGTTCCGCCTCGCTGGCGGAGCCGCGTGACCGGAGCATATTGCACAAGAAGCACCCCACCGTTCTCTCCACAGCCTCGCATTCGCCTGATTTCATGTCCACCGACCCACTGTCACTCCCGAAACGCTTCGAACTGGATCGGGAAATCGGTCGGGGCGGAATGGCCGTGGTGTACCGCGCCCACGATAATCATCTCGGGCGCTTTGTCGCCATCAAAGTTTTATCGTCGGACCTCTCAAGCAACCTTGGGGCCGAGCGTTTTCAGCGCGAAATCGCGCTCATGGCAAAACTCGTACATCCGGGCATTGTTGCCCTGTTTGACTCGGGCGAATCAGACGGCCGTCTGTATTACGTGATGCCGCTGGTGGTGGGCGAAACCTTGCGCGCGCGGTTGACGCGCGAGCGGCGCGTGTCTGCCCACGATGTGGCAGCGCTGGGTGCGGATATTGCCGAAGCGCTCGCGTATGCGCACGGCGCCGGAATTGTTCATCGTGATGTGAAGCCGGAGAACATTTTCGCAGTGGGCGGTCGCGCCGTGCTGGCCGATTTTGGAATCGCGCGCATTGTCGATGAACGATCGTTGAACGGACTCACCACGAGCGGCATGGTGCTCGGCACGGTGGCATACATGAGCCCCGAGCAGGCTGGTGGAGAATCAAACATCGACGGTCGTTCTGACTTGTACAGTTTGGGTTGCGTGTTGTACGAACTGGTGACTGGCGTGCCTCCGTTTGTTGCGAACACGGCGATGGCGCTCATCGGCAAGCACATGATTGAACAGCCGATTGCGCCCAGTGCGCGAGGTGCAAGCGTTCATGCGGAACTTGATCGAATCATCCTGCAGCTGTTGGCCAAACGGCCGGCCGAACGCCCGGCGAGTGCCGCGGACGCCGCAATATTGTTGCGGGCCGCTTCACACTTTGCATCGCCCGTAACAGCAACAGCAGCGCGTGCAACAAACACTTCTGTGGGGCAACCGGGTGCAATCGCCGCGAACTTGCGCGATTCGCAAATTCGCTCAAGTGAACGCGTGCGCGTTGCGCCAATCGAATACGCTGCCGACGTCGAGTGCGCGCCACTTGCCGGAACCTTGCACGATGCAATCACATCGTCGCTGTGTGTGCTGCCGCACCTACGCATGCAGTCGGTCGCAACAGCTGATGATCACGCGGCTGGCAATAACAGTGGTGCGATTACTGTGAGCGGTACGGCGCGCCGTTCGGGAGATCGCGTGCGCGTCAGTTTGCGCGTAGTCGAACATGATGGAGAACTCACCTGGTCGCAGAACGTTGACGGGGCGATGTCAGATCCATTTGCGCTCGAGGATGCGGTCGCGCAAAGCGTGTTCCGGCATTTTACAGAACGAGCAACGCGCCCGTCTTTGCCAATCAGTCGTACGTCGCGCCTGACTCCGGACTCATCGTCCGTAATTGGTATCAGCGAAGCGGATCAACTGGTCGTGGACGGTTTACGCGCGTTCAACAAGTTTGGCCCAACTGGCGGCGCTGCTGCAAAGTCGCACATGGACGAGAGCATGGCATACTTCACCCGTGCGCTGGCGCTGGATCCGCACAATGCGCGCGGTTTGTGCGCACTTGGAAACTGGTATTCAGTGGCCGCGGTAACGGGAATTGCGCCGCGCGACGAAGCGCTGCAAAAGGGAAGAGATTTGATTTTTTCGGCGCTGGCGGCGGACGATCAGTGTGCTGAAGTCCACTGCTCGTTGTCCAAGATGACGTTGTACCATGACGATGACTTTCATGCGGCCGCGCGACACATTCGCCGGGCCATTGAATTGGATCCGCATGAGCCCGAAGCACTGCGCCTTTTCAGCATCATCAACAAAATTCTCGGACGTCCGGACGAAGCCGTGCGCGCGGCGCGTGAAGCGACCGAGCGTGCTCCGGACAATGCGCCGCTCTGGAACGCGTACGCCGATTCACTGATGGCCGCGGGACGAAATTCCGAAGCGGTGGATGCACTCAAGCGCGCAATCGGTCTGCTTCCGGGATACGGACCGGCACTGGAGCGATTGGAGCTTGCCCACACACGTCTCGGCAACACCGACCTCGCGATCGAAATTCGGATCTCGCGTTTTCGATTGGCTGGCCAGACCGCACGCGCGATCAAACTCGAAGAAGAACTGAAATCAATGGCCGCTGCGGACGTCATGCGCGCCGATGTGCGACGCGAACTCGCGCACTTGCTGGCCGACGCCAATACCACCGATCCGTTTTTGCATCACGTGCGGCGCACTGTGGCGGATCGCATTGTCAGTACACACGCCGAACTTGGCGAGTGGAAAGAAGCGATGGACTGGGTGGAAAAAGCGTACGAACGTCGACCGGGACGTTTGCGTCGCATGTTGGCTGACATGCCGGTCGACTATCGCGGATTGGCGGTTGATCCGCGCTATGCTCGGCTCATGCGCGTGGCGGGGATGGAAGACATCATGTAATGACTGTGGGAGAGCAACGCGGATTGGTTCGATCGATTGTCAAACCAATCCGCACGTTCGGGCGATAACTGCTAAAACCGAAATCCAATCAGGAATTGCAGGTTGCCGGCGCTGACACCGTTGCCGCTCGATTTTGATTTGCCAGTGAGATTTGTTGACTCGTTGGAACTGTGGCCATACGCGACAATCGTCGACAAACCCAGATATACTTTTGACGCCACTGGAACCAGCGCACCGAACTCCCCTCGCGCTCCAATGCTTTTCCCCGTGTCCTTGGACGTGTTGACTGCGCCGCTGAAATTCGATGTGTTCTTCGACTGATTGATCGTGAAACTCGGACCCACACCAATGAATGGACGCACTGATCCGCTTCCCCAACTGCGGCGAAGCAACGCCGTCAGGCTGAGGTTCTTGTACTCGTTCTTGTCCGAGCTCTCGTTGCGTTTGCTGGACGATACTGCCGCCGTGCCACCGAACAGCAACGTCCACTCATCACTGAACCAACGACTGAGAAAGACCTCACTCCCAGAAGCAATGTGACCCTCGGCACCCCATCCCGCGCCGCCGCTCGCGGTCTGTGCTCCTGCTTGCGAAGCCATTAGCGCTGATCCCAAAACAATTGTGCTGCAGACTGCGATCCGGCGTCGAATCGTGCTGTAACTCATGTTCACACCATAGAAGAGAAGGAAAACAAATGCCGCATGCGCGGGACCTTCGGACGAACGTTGCTCCTACGCCGAAGGGACTAATTCGTTGCAGCATGTGAGCGCCATCATTGTAACGACAGAAACGCATGCACGAATAAGGAGTACTGGCGCCGCGTCCAGGATTTTCGCACTATCGGTGCATCGTCTCCCAACTACTGCAGGCGCATGCCGAAGAAAGCCGCCTCCAAGCCCATTCCTCCTCCTGAGAATGGCAAAAGTGTTTTGCCCGATCGGCGACAGATACCGACGCCGGTCTTTCGTCGCTTGCGTGTCTTCGCCGTCGATCCCGGATTAACAGCGCAGTTCTCGACCGCAGTCATGAACGAAATGACGCTGTCCATTCACTGGGAGCCGCTCAAGCCCGGACCGGTTGGTGAATACCTGGAAGTTGTTGACAGGGACGAACGCGACAAACTGTTGAACGCGCCTGTTGATCTTGATGACGCAGCGCTGCTCGGCATGGATGGTCACGCACCGTCGGATGGCAATGCGCAGTTTCGCCATCAGATGGTGTACGCCGTTGCGATGCGCACCATAAGAAATTTCGAGCGTGCGTTAGGTCGACCCGCGCAGTGGCCACCGCGCAAGGGTGCGAGCGGAAAGCCAGTTTACACACGCCGGCTGGAGATTCGTCCGCACTTCTACAACGTGCCAAACGCGTATTACGATCATGATCGCGGACTGTTCTGTTTCGGATACGGCTTCAGTGCGAATAATTCGCCCAATCCCGGCACGACGGTCTTTACTTGTCTTTCACAGGATGTGATTGCGCACGAACTGTCGCACGCACTGCTGATGGGTATGAATCTGGAGCGCTATTATTCAGGACGCGCGGACGCTGGTGCGTTGCACGAAGCATTCGCCGATATTATTGCTTTGTTTCAGCACTTCTGGATCAGCGAC
>JBDTTO010000371.1:0-4375 GCA_039930585.1 Gemmatimonadaceae bacterium | reverse complement strand
AAAATCGGGGTAAGGCAGGTGTATCCGCCGGCGACACCATTGACGTTGAGCTGGCGCAGTCGATCGGGTTGTCGACTGCGGACTCTGATGCGATTCGTGACAGGCTCGAATCGGATACAGCAGTTGCTCTCTCGCTTTTGAGTTAGTCAGTCAATCCGTTCTTTCTTTTTTGCGTCGACCGCCTTTTTCATGAGCGCTTTCAGAGTTGGTATGTGCACGTCGCTCAATTTTTTGATGTAGAGACATCCTTTGCCCGTTTTAAATTTGCCAAGTTTTTCGGCAAGTTCGGGATTGGAATTCATGCCAAGACCGTACAGGGTGAGATCGCTTTTGCGCGGCGAAAATCCGATGATGAGAAAATCGCCTTCGCGTCCGCTTTCGTACTTGAAGTGATACGTGCCAAAGCCGACGATACTAGGTCCCCACATGACCGGCGGACGTTTCGTCACCTGCTCCATCAGCGCCGCAATATCCTCGCAATCCTTTCGCCGATCGGCGTCCGGCACTTTCTCCTTGAGAAACTTTGCCATCGACAGCGCAGTGGGTTGGGTCTTGGCTTCGGCCATGGAAGACTCTCAGGTAATTGGTGCGATCTGACATCGTGGCGGGCGAGAATATGGTATCCTCGCCCGCTGTCGTCCATCTACTCTGTTCCGCCCGCGTCCGTAATGAGCTGCATCGCCCGCGCACTTACAAAAACGCGGGCGTGAAACTGTTGTCCCCAGCCGAGTGGCGTGACATCCCGATATTCATGACGTGTTGAATCGCCGTGTCCGGGATGCAACCGCTTCCAGACGGATGCGCGCACATTGGGATTGGCTCTGTGCGACAGCAACAGCTCCGCGAACGGTGCACTGGACGCGCCACGATTCTGATAGTTCATCCAGAAGTTTGGTTGCGACACCACTGTGTTGAATAACGCGGTGTATCCACCAAATCCGTTTGCGCCAATCATTGACGGTGTGTTGACGTCGGCGCCTTTTTCCAGCAACCATCGCGCGATTTCCATCTCGTCGTAATCGACACACATGTGCAGCAATGTCGTACCCCCTAACGGCGTACCGACGGTCGCATCAACTTCGTCGCGACAACCCATCTCCGACGGATATATCTCCTTGTGCGTGAGCCGTCGCGTCAACATGGCGGGATCACGACGCAACTGCTCTTCGAGCAGATCAATACGCCCGCGATGCAGTGCCATTGTTGGTGTGTCGGGCAGCGCGAAACCAAACTCCTCGTACATCTCGAGAATCGCGTGTTTCTCTGTCGGTTTTCGGCTATCGGTTTCGAGTACAACATCAACCGGCGCCAGTCGATC
The DNA here is from genome assembly GCA_039930585.1 of Gemmatimonadaceae bacterium. Lineage (GTDB taxonomy): Bacteria > Gemmatimonadota > Gemmatimonadetes > Gemmatimonadales > Gemmatimonadaceae > Gemmatimonas. Next base: position 3,057 of record JBDTTO010000371.1, on the reverse strand, counting down.
ACCGTTGGGTGTTTTGACAGGCGCGCCCGCTTCAAGCAACATGCGCGTGCCTGCGGAATTCAGCGTGTACGCCGGTCCACCCAGCGCACCCGGCGGAGGCAACGGACTTCCCATCATCGCGTGCAGCATCTTTGCCGTTCCGATCTTGCCTTGCAGTGCGGCGCGTTCCAGTGCGTAACTCAAATCTGTGGCGCCCATCGAATGCAGCAGCTGAATGATTCGATCACGCCCTACGTTGGCGGCGTACGACATTGGCGGACCCCAGTTGCTGTCCTTTCGAATCAGCGTCATTTCGTGCAACAGATTCGGATTGCGCGTAGCAAGCTCGCGTACCACATCGATGTCATCTTTCCATATCGCGTCGACCAGTTGCACGGCTTGTACAAGTCGGGTCCAGCTGGACGCCTGATAACTGCGCGCAAGCACGTGTTGTGCGTCGGCCAGTTTGGCGAGTGTCGGATCGATGTTATCCGGATGGAACTCTCGTAACTCCGCAACGGCGTTTGTTTCGCCTTTGTGCAATGCGCGGAGGAGATCTTTTGCCTGGTGTTTGAGTTGATCCAGGTCGGGTACAACAGGCAACGAACGAATGGGCATGACGAGCCTCCTGAGAAGCCCACGGTCCGCTTGCAATGGGCGAGAGGAGGTTCGAAAACCAGCCAACGCTCGGCAGCAATTGCTGCCCGACTGCACAGGTGGACTCGGTCCTTTCCGCGGACGGGGGGCGCCCTGCGCGCCTGCGTCCACGATAGCGCGCGTTGGCGATTGGACGCAAGATGCAAAAGGAGAAGTGCGGTGTATTTTGCGGGACGCGATGGCGTGATGAATGTGCCGGCGCACAAATCGCGCCTGCCAAACGAATAGATAATTGCTCTGATCTGCGGCGCCTATCGAATCGCTACTCCTGATTTCGCAACGCACTCGCCGGCTCATCGCCGTCACCGTCCGCATATCGCACGCTGATACGGTCCACACGAAACTGCCCGTTGGGCTCAAACGTCGACGCCCACATTGTGGTGGGACGCGCCTTTCGCACCAACGCGACAATACTCGAATCGCGCACGATAAAGCGCAGCCCATCGCCGCGAACCGTAACGCTGTCGCTCATGGGAATTCTGCAACGCAGCGTCGCAAAATCTTTCGGATCGGCACACCGGCGAAGCGAACTTGCGCGCGCAATATCCCGCAGCCCAGTAACACGCATTGCGGTATCTGCGGTGAACGCAAGACTCACCCCGTCGCCGGCTTTGATGTCGATGCGCCATGAGTAAAAACCAAGTTGCGCGGTTCGTGGCGGACGCACGCGCAATTTTGGCGGTTGAACATCAATGATGACACGATCACGCATAACAAAAACGGCAGCGCTGTCCTGCGCACCAAGAATTGCCGGTGATGTTGCACCAACAACTCCCAACAACACAAGCGCAACGGAAATCCGCATACGAATGCTCATCGATCAATCGTGATACGGCGACGACCCGTCGCGATGGTACCGTCCTTCCGTTCGACGCTGACCTCAAGCACGTACGTATCACTCTGCAGCAGCGACAGATTCAGCAGGATTGCGCGTGACGTAACGGGAATACGTCCGAATACGGTTTGCGTCGACTTGCTGGGATCGGGCTCGGTCCAACTCTGCACCACTTCGCTGTTGGGATTACTCGCCACGTTGAGCGCTATTCCCAGCTTGCGCATTCCACTCAGCTGCTGGTCGGTTGCTACGCGCACCGAAACCTTTACGGTATCGCTGGGCGACACACCATACGTTTCCCAGTACACACCAACGCGCCGATTGGCGCCTTCAAGATGCGTGGTGTTCAACATCTGATCCAACAGCGCTTCGCTGGGCTTGTCGATGTTGAGTTTGCCGCCCTGCACATCGAGTAATACGGGATCGGACACGGCAATCTCACCCGGACGCATGGCGCCAAGCGTTGGCGGTGGTGTTACACCAAAACGTGCGCGTGCATCAGCCAGCCGACCACCAATTCCCAGCGCTTCAATACCAATCACCGCGGGCACCGACGGAATCATCCCCTGCATCACGCCTACGGTGCCGGCGCGAATGGAGCGACGCGACAATGAATCGAGCTGTTGTGCGCCGGTGGTGGACACGAACATCACATCAAGCGGAGCGCCGTCACGAAGCAATCGGTGACCGAGTGTGACGGTGGCAGCAATACGCACCAGAGAGTCGCGACGCATCATGGCGTGTTGACCTTCGGGCAGGATCAGCAAGCGACGCGGTGTGCGAAAATGTTCAACGGGCCACCATTCAGTGAATGGCTGTCCCTGAATATTGTCGTTGGTTAATACCCAACTGGTTTCCGGTGCATTGAATGGCGACGCGACCGCAGTCCACGAGGGAAGCAATCGCGCGCGATCAATGCTGTACTCAAATGTGGTATACGGCGATGCGCGTGGTGAATTGCGAGTCTCGAGATAGTCGGTGTGATCATCATCGATGTATTCGCCGCCCCAGCCAGTGTAACCCGGCCAACCGTATCGCATCACCAGCGTGCGAAGCGCATCGCCGCCGAACTTGTCGCTCCACGAATACCGTTCGTCCTGATCAAGCGCACTGTGCAACGCAATTTCAACACGTCGCAACTCCTGCTCCACCTGCCGTTCGTTACCCGGAATGCGATACAGCGGATCGGACAACCACCACAACTTTGCGTTCGTGTTAACACGCGCGGCACAGCTCAGCGCTGTGTACGCATTGCGCTCCGATGCCGGCAGCAGCTCGCGTACATCATCCCACGCGCACCGTTGCGCCACGGTCATCGCCGCATGCATTTCACGAAACGCCACCTCGGCCAATCGCACTTCGCTGTTTTGGCCGTGCACGTACCCACGCAGTGCGGCGCACCACCACTTTTCGCCGTTGCAGGCATTTGCCGAAGACAACGCAACAGTCGGATCATGTTGATCGAGCCAGAAACGCACGCGTTGTCCGGCGATCCATCCGTCGGCGGGCCAGTTGTTCGCGGCTACGTCAAGCTCCGACAACAACAGTGCGCGCGCGTCGTGCATGGGAACACGCATCGATTCGAC
>JBDTTO010000370.1:0-4378 GCA_039930585.1 Gemmatimonadaceae bacterium | reverse complement strand
CACATCGAACGGAATCGATACCACGCTGCTCTCGAACGCGGCAATCGCTTCGGCGCTATTGCCACGAGCGAGCGCGAGATGCCCGCGCAATGCCGCACCCAGCGGACCCGCGAGCCGATCAGCTGTGCGGACCCTGGCCAGTTGCGCCTGCGCGCGCACCAGCGCTGCGGTATCCTGCAATTGCCTGCTGAGCAAGCCACCAAGATACACGCGCAACGATCGCTGCTCCTCACTCGAAAGCTCGCCCGGCCCGGCTCTCGGAATCGGATTCGTCTCCAACGACCCGCGCACGGCGCGTAGGGAATCGGCGCTGACGGCGCCAGTCGGTGCGACGAACATCAATGCGCGATGAAGAAGGGTGGCATTCTCGTCAAGAAGCGCGGCGTCACGCCAATGACGACCGGCCGCCTCGTGCTGGCCGTCGCTGAACTCAATCGTTGCCAATGCCAGCAGTCCTTCAACGCGCATCGCCGGGGCGTTTGATGACCGTGCGAGTACGGACGCAAACCGCCGCGCCGCGCGAATGTCACTGCCTTCAGATCCACCACGTCGCAGGGCAATCTGGGCACTGACGGGATCCTCAATGGAGCGTTCGTTCAATCCCTGGCGGCGTGCGTGCAGCGCGAGAAACGTTTCACGAATACCCGGCTGTTCGCCCGCACTATTGGGACTGAAGTACATCTGAAACAGCGTGTCCAGTTCACCGCGCCGGTTCGCGCGCGCCGCAAGCTCCATGAGATACACGGTCACTTCCCGATTCCGCATATCAAGCGCCATCACGCGACGGAAGGGGGCCACTGCGTCATTCGTTGGGCGACCCTGATACTGATTGTTGTCAAAAAGCGTTTCTCCCAGCAACATCCAGGCATCGACATCGGTTGGATAGTCGGACACGATCTGTCGAAACTGCCGTTCGGCCTCGACCGGACTTCCCACTCGCAGCGCGTAATAACCTCGCACCAATTGTTGCAGACGCAGCGGCAGCGATGCGGAGAGATCGAATGCGCGTCTCACAGCCCGTGCGTTCAGGGAGTCCACTTCGCTCCAGCGCGCTGCGCGCGCGAGGCGATACCACGCCAGCGCGAACAACGAATCTTCCTCAGTGGCGCGCGTGAAGTAGGCAACCGCCGCAGCTGGACGTGCATCGCGCAACTCGCGTTCACCATCGAGATACGCGCGTAGTGCGCGATTGGAGGTCGTCATCGTTGCCGCCAATCCCGCCACGGTATCGCCAGGGGCTCGCAACTCGGCCGCGATGAGCTGTCGCACGAGAGATTCCACACCACCCGACAACGAATCCGCGTTCGCAACGTTGACCTGCGCGCGCGCCACGTCTTTCCCATCGGCATGATACAAGGTGGCCAGCAGCGTAAACCCCTCGCCCGCGCGGACGACACTCCCCACGACATATCGCCGCGCGCCCAGACGCACCGCCAACGACTGTGCGTTGGCCGAGTCGAGTGGGACGACACCAAGCGCGCGCGCCGCACCAATGCTTGAATTGGGATCGACACCGTGTAGCAATCCTGTGGCGTCAAACGCTGGCGTCAACAAGTCAACCATACCTTCGCGCAAATACTGTAGCTCGGGCCCACCGCGCACTGTGAAGGGCAACACGGCGATTGACGGAAGCGGGCTGGCGATGCGCGCAACTTCGATCGGCGCGGTAGCACGGCCTTTTCGATTGTTCCACACCACAAACACCACGAGTGCGGCGATCACGGCGACGCCGATAGCGGCAAGGAACAACGATTTCCAAGTTGTTCCGCGCGGGCGCATGACGTGTGTTACGTTCGTGGCGGGGGTTGATGGAGTGGTCCCGTCACGCCTCTCGCCGAGCGCACGCAATTGCGCCAGAACTTCTGCCCCGTCAGCAGGACGATCGCCGGGATTTTTCGCGAGCATGCCCGTAACAAGCGCGGCTACGGTGGGGGGAATAAACGCCCCGTCCTGGCGCACGAGCGGGCGCGGCGCGTCTTCAAGGATCGCGTACAACAGCGTCGCGTCCCCAGTTGCGGCAAAGGGGCGCTGGCCAACGAGCATCTCGTGCATTATGACGCCAAGCGCCCACACATCAGCCCGGGCGTCGGCCGGTCCGCCACGCAGCACTTCTGGTGCCATGTACGGTAGCGTTCCCGCTATCGACGCCGTTCCACCACTGGCCACGTCGTCGCTACCCGCGCGCACGGCCACACCAAAGTCCAATATCTTCGCGATCGCACGGATCGAATTTCCGCGAGCAACAACTGCACCATCGGCCGTTGCGACACTCGAAGGTCCGCCATCGATGGTTCCGTCGTCAGCGAACCCGATGTTGGCGGGCTTGAGATCGCGATGCACGATGTTCAGCCGATGCGCACTCGCTAATCCACTGGAAAGTTGCGTCGCAACGTCAATGGCGTCGGCGATTGACAATGGACCGGCACGAAGGCGATCTCGTAGCGTACCACCCGAGCAGTAACTCATGACCAGACATAATCCGCCGTCGTCGGTTTCCTCGATTGCGTACATCGCGCACACATTGGGATCATTGAGTGCTGACGCCGCTTGCGCTTCGCGCACCAGGCGGCGGCGCGCGGCCGGATCGGCAAACTCTTCTGACGGTAAAAACTTGAGCGCGACGTCACGGTCCAGCATCGTATCGCGCCCCAGATATACGGCACCCATTCCGCCTGCACCCAGCGGAGCTCGCACTTCGAAGTGTCTGATGCGGCGACCCGTGAGGGAGACCCGCGTCGTCTGGCGTGAAACGTCATCGACCGTTGCCGCCGCAAACGATGGTCCCACCACATCGCTTGCCAACGCGCGAAGAAACTGGGGTGCCTCGTCCGCGCCGGAGATCAGCGTCAATAATTCAGCACGCATCGGTGCATCGCCGGCGCACGATGTTTCCAGAAACGAAACGCGTGCGTCGGGCGGCAACGACATGATTGTTTCGAACAGCGAGGAAAGCCGTTCCCACGCGTCAGCGTCAGGACTCGGGGCCGCGCCCCCGAAATGGAAGTCAGTCATGGTAAGGAGCGTGCTCGCGCAAAGCGCGGTACAGCCACGCCTGCGCAAGCGCCCAATCGCGTTTCACGGTCGCTTCAGAAATACCGAGGGCGAGCGCAGTTTCTGGAATCGACAATCCGCCAAAATAGCGGCACTCGACCACGCTACAGGGGCGCGGATACACGCGCTGCAGGTGCTGCAATGCCATTTCCAGCGCCCACAGTCTATCAAGCGTGTCATCGGGCGTGTTGATAGTCGGAACGGCAAGTGCTTCTGTAAAATTGAGAGGGGCACTTCCACTGCCCCGCTTCTGCGTGTGTCCACGCCGCGCGTAATTGCTGAGAATTTGTCGCGTCGCGCGCGCTGCCAACGCATAAAAGTGTGCGCGATCATGCACAGCGATTGCTCCTGCGCCATTCATCCGCAAAAACACTTCATGAACCAACGCCGTCGTGTTGAGGGTGTCCTCGCCATTCCAATGCTGGCGTTGACGGCGCGCGACCACGCGCAATTCCTCATACACACGCGTGAACAGGCGATCCCCAGCCGGGGTATCGCCGTCCACCCACCGACGGAGAAGCTCGGTGACTGCATCATCGGTGTCGCCTGCATCCATCGCCACGGTCTCTGAGAAAAACTGAATCATAGCGCGCGCCTCGCGACGGTGCTGCGCACACGCGTATTTTAGGACCGCGATGCCAACCGCGACACTGGCAATGCCAGGCGAGCAGCGATCGCTCGGTTACGGACGACTGTCGTTCATCCGGGTATAGTCGGGAAACGACGCGCCGCTCTGCATTGCCATTTCCACATCGGCAATCCTCAACGCTGCGCGCGTTTCCGGCGCGCGACGAACCCCATCATCATCAAACCGGCGCTAAGCAAGACCGCCGTAGCAGGCTCGGGCACCACCGTGCTCGACGAAAAATCAATACGATACACAGGCTGGTTGGCGGTGAGTTGACTGTTGAACGTGTAGCCCGCCGCTGTAACTTCACCGTTGAATCCCGCAAGCTCCGCAAAGTTGAACGACACCACTCCGTTCTGCGGTGTGCGCACGGCATTGACGCCGTTTACGAGGAACGCCGCGCCCGCGATACTGAACAGTTCCGAACCGGCATCCCAGATTTGGCTGGATGTCTGGCTAATGCTGTTGATCAGCAAGTTGCCACTGGCGTCGAACAACCGGAACGCCTGCGGGTTGTCGTTGCCGATAAAGAAGTCATTGCTTGGCACGACCATTGACGCAAAGGAAAAGAATGGGTTCACCCCGGTGTTCACCAGGAAACTCATGCTGCGCGACTGTCCCGGCGTCAGAGCCATGCCAATCGTACCGCGAGTGGCCGTCGGGTCAGCGGCCGCAAAGTTTGACTGCCATACGTCACCC